>CBFDBS010000392.1:0-1514 GCA_965603105.1 uncultured bacterium | reverse complement strand
AGAGGATTAAGGATGAAAAGCTCAGAATTTGACATCAAAACTCGGACAAAGGAAGAATTTATCGATCTGACACACCGCGTTCAGGAATTTGTTTCCATTTCGGGAGTCACAGAGGGGCTTTGCACCGTCTTCGTTCCTCACACAACGGCCGGGATCACCATCAACGAAAATGCCGATCCTTCGGTCCGCTCCGATCTGCTCATGACCCTGAAAAAGGTTGTCCCCGATTCGCTCCCCTACACTCATCTGGAAGGCAACTCCCCCGCCCATGTCAAAGCCAGCCTTTTAGGTTCTTCTGTTCAGGTGATTGTCAATAACGGAATTCTGCGGCTCGGAACGTGGCAGGGCATTTTTTTTGGTGAGTTCGACGGGCCGAGAAACCGGAGAGTTTTTATCAATCTAACGGATTCGTGCTGAGTCTTTCTTCAAGAAGCCGAATCATCTCGGGAGAGAGAAGAAAGCCTTCGATCTTTCTGTCTAGCTGGCCGGCGGGAATTTCTGGGCTCCTGCCCAGATTGTGGGACTCGAGCCCGCAAGTGCAAAAATGACAGCCAGGCATATTGACATTCTCAGATTCTCCATGATGGCCTCCAGTGAATTAGACAAATCACAGACAAAAACCTTGGCCAATGCTGGAGTCGTTCTTGAAGATTCAAGGAAGACTAAGGCGTGATTCCCTTCAACATGAGCTCTTGCTCCAGGTCTGTGTCCGGAGTAAGAAGAATGGTTTCGAGTCCCAATTCTCTGGCTGCGGCGATGTTTTCCTCCCGGTCATCGATAAAGACGCACTCTTCCGCTTTGGCCGCGGCTTTATCAAGGGCGACTTCATAAATGCGGGGATGGGGTTTCATAAAGCCGACTTCATAGGAGACCACATAACCGTCAAAAAAAAGAATCTCAGGGAAAAACTTCCGGATAAAGCCGAAGCGTTCCACATCGGTGTTAGAGCACAGGACGAGACGGAGGTGCGGCTTCAATGATTCCAAAATTTTCACGACTGGAGGATTGAGGGAAAAGACATCGTTATAAAGGGAATAGAATAATTCCTGATTTATCTGCGCTTGCAACAGGATTTTAGCCCGGCCATAGAACTCATCCGGTGTGACCTTTCCCGTATCGAACAGTTTGAGAAGTTCAAGATTCTCATAAACCTTGGCCACTATTTCATCCTCGGACAAAGGGGAATACTGAGCAATCTTTTTAAAAAAAATGTGGTTGTCAAAAAATATGATCACTTTGCCCAGGTCTGAAATTACACTTTTAATCATTCTCCACTTCCTCTTTTGGCCCATTGTACACCAAAAAAGATTTCGAGGCACATTTTGACGCCCCAAATTCACAGAGTCGCAGGCTGGATCTTCGGCAAATGGGAAAAACAACATGAGCCGGCAAAAAATTCGGTCATGAGTAACCGATACTGGATTGGACCAGATTTTATGTGAGCCAATTCCTACAAGGCTCTATGACAAAAAGTGTGATAAATGACCAACAAATCAAGGGATCCTTCGGTTTGT
>CBFDBS010000391.1:0-1532 GCA_965603105.1 uncultured bacterium | reverse complement strand
TTCCCGCCCATCCCTGCGAAAAAGTCGTCGATCCGACCGGGGCCGGCGACAGTTTCGGCGGGGGATTTTTGGGCTATCTGGACAAAGTCGGGTCTTTTGACCAAGCAAGTTTGCGGAAAGCGGCAGTTTACGGAAGTGTCATGGCCTCCTTCACTATCGGGAGCTTTGGAATTGACAGCCTCAAGTCCCTGACTCCAGACAGGATAGATAGCAGGTACAGAGACTTTCAGAAGCTGGTGACTTTTTAGTTGTATCTCTCTGGATTCAAGAACAAGGGTGCCACTCGCGTGCCTACCGGAATTAAAGTTTCAGGAGAGTGGAATGACTTTAAGAAAAATTCCCGTTGAACCTTACAAGATCAAAATGGTCGAACCTCTTTATAAGACATCCCGAAAACAGCGCGACAAAATCTTGAGGGAAGCCTCCTTCAATGTTTTCAACATACCTGCAGACAAGGTCTATATCGACCTTTTGACCGACAGCGGCACTTCGGCTATGAGCGACCGGCAGTGGGCCGCTTTGATGATGGGTGATGAATCCTATGCCGGTTCCCGCAGTTTTTTCCGCCTCGAACGGACCGTCCGGAATATTTCCGGCTATACTCATGTCATTCCGGCTCATCAAGGAAGAGCGGCGGAACGGGTGCTGTTCGGTGCTCTTGTAAAAAAAGGCGATTTCATCCCCAATAACAACCACTTCGAAACGACCAAAGCCAACATCAAAGCCCTGGGTGCACACCCTGTAAACTTTGTCGTGGACGAGGCCAAGGATTTTCGACTGGAATCTTCCTTCAAAGGAAATATGGATGTTACAAAATTGGAAAGTTTCATCGGCAAAAAGGGGACTGAAAAAATTCCTTTGGTCTTGATGACCATCACCAATAACAGCGCGGCCGGGCAGCCCGTGTCCCTCGACAATATCAGACGTGTCAGCCAAGTCTGCCGCGAACACAAGATCCCCTTTTTTTTCGATGCCTGCCGCTTTGCTGAAAATGCCTACTTCATCAAGCGCAGGGAAAAAGGATTTGCAAAACATTCAATACTTAAAATCTCTCAAGAGATGTTTTCCCTGGCCGACGGCGCCTTTATGAGCGCCAAAAAGGACGCTCTGGCCAACATCGGAGGTTGGATCGCCTTGAATGATGAGTCTCTGGCTCAAAAATTGAAAAATATCCTGGTCATCGGGGACGGCTATCCGACCTACGGAGGACTGGCCGGACGGGATCTGGAAGCCATGGCTCAGGGGTTGGAGGAAGTTTTGAAGGTGGATTTCCTGGAACACCGCATCGGTCAGGTGCGTTATCTCGGAGAATTGATCGATGATGCGGGCCTCCCCGTCTACACGCCCTTCGGCGGCCATGCCGTGTTCGTCAGAGCCGACAAATTCCTGCCCCACATCCCGCTCTCTCAATATCCCGGCCTGGCCCTGACGGCCGCCCTCTACCGTGAATCTGGGATACGGGCTGTGGGCATGATGGAGTATTTAAGGCTCTCTCTTCCCAGAAGGGTCTATACGGTGTCCCATCTTCAGTA
>CBFDBS010000390.1:0-1622 GCA_965603105.1 uncultured bacterium | reverse complement strand
TTCAGTGAGCGAAGTTATCTCCGCAATTTTACCCACACAAAATGGAAGAGAACCTTTTACCTAAATTCCTTGTCCACGATCACAATTCTGCCTGGATAGAGGATATTTCCATAGGGAGTGGAGACTTTGGGCTGTGCATCGAGCGACAGGCGGGACGAATTCCGATTCAATCCTCCGATAGCCAAAGCGAGTTCTATCAGATCTTTATATCCTTGATTCCCGAAAAATTCGAAAAGATCGATGGACATCCGCAAGGGGATGCTGGAGGCCTGTCCGGTACCAGGGATTTCGATAGGCTGGTCGATATTCCCCGTCACGGTGGGCTCGCCGTCGATCAGCAGCCGGCTTTCAAGGCTGGTTAAGGTTGAAACGGTGTTGGAGGAACCTCCGGAACCGTCATTAGGGTTGATGGCGAGAATCTCAAGAGTCACTTCCGCAGGCAGGCTTCGGCTCTGGAATGCGTTCAGAAGCTTGAATCCGTCAGCCACTGAAAAATCGGTGAGAGAGGATATACGGGTGATATTAATGCCGGCCATAGAGAATTGGCCGACACCAGCCAGTTTAAACTGGAGCCTTTTGAGATTCATCAGAGCCCCTCCCAGTTCCTGAAGGGCTGCACATCCCTGGAAGAATAACGGAAACACACAGAGAATCAACAAATAGACGATAAATTTACGTGGACCTTTCATGGGACAAAACTCCTCGGTAGATAGATACCAAGATATATCAAAATCGGAAAAAAAGGCAAGGAGACGCAGTTACAAGAGAGAAATTACAAAGATCACCAGGAGCAAAAAAAGAGAGCAGAACTGTCTCGGTCAGAAATACGATGAAACTGATTCTATTCGGCCGGGACACCATTGCCAGAGCGGAAGACATAGATGTTGTCGTCCTGTAAGTAAGTTTCGATTTTCACCAATTCAAAATCTGCCTTTTTGACGGTGGCCAGGATTTCATCTTTGGTCATGTGGTGGCTGCTACCTCCGATTTTGTCCGGATCCTTTTCCACAATCACCAGCAGTGCACCGGGCTTCAGGCTGGACTTGACGTTTTCCAACCAGGCCACCGGCCTTGTAAAATCGTGAAAGGCAGCGATCATAAAGACCATATCCAATTCCGTTTCCGGAAAGAGCGGATCGTCGACTTCACCCAAAATAGTGGATATATTGGATATTCCATCCTGCCGGCATTGCCTTTGGATGGAATCCAGAGAGCTGCGGTCAATATCGTTGGCATAGACATGGCCTTTCGGCCCAACCCGACGGGCAAGCTTGAAGGTGAAATATCCCCGTCCAGCCCCTCCTTCTCCGATGATCATCCCTTCTTTTACCCCAATGGAATCCATCAGTTTTTCGGGCTGCATGAGGCGATCTCTGGAGGTGTTCTGCTCCGAAGCGACTAAAAGAGGCAGGAGAAATAACACAAAGGCTAACAAAACCCACTGTTTCGATCTCTTCATGTTTTGTCCTTTCATTTTTTTATCCTTGAATACTTTTTAATCTACAATAAAGACTTTCGCACCATATTCCGTAAACACCAGATGGGGGTCCTCTTCATCATCGGCAGTCTGGAAACTCATTCCGGAAGAAAGAGAGTGTTCCCGGCCGCTTTTCAACTGAATG
>CBFDBS010000389.1:0-1628 GCA_965603105.1 uncultured bacterium | reverse complement strand
CTGAGCGAATTCATTCCCGCTCTTCCAAGTGGAAAATTCGCCGCTGCTGAATTTGAGGATCCGTCCCGTCTGCGAGTCTGAAATATAGATATTGCCTGTGCTGTCTGCGGCGATGTCATTCAAAAAACCGGGCGCAGGGACCGCATGCCTTTTGGTAATTTTGCCGGAAGGAATATCGATTTCGACAAGGTTTGCCCTTTCCACGACAAAGAGCTTATTTTCGACAATCGCCATGCCGGTCGGCTGGATCAGCCCTTTGATCCATTCGCGGTCTTCGATTTCACCATCCATTTTGACCTTGGAGATGAACTGGGTGCTGTCGGTATAGAGGTTGGAGATATACAGAACATCCCTGTCCTTATCATAGAGAACGGTTTCCGGGTAGCTGAATGTAGTGGTCAGTTCCCAAACTTTTTCCAGGCTTTTGTCCACATAAGCAGCGTCGCCGTCCCGGCACATGAATCCCCAGCCTCCCATAGACTCGGCCAGCAACAGAAGAAGTTCATTGTCTCCCTTTTTTAAGGGCAGGTAAACCGCATCGAACAGCCCCACGCGCCCCTGGAAAAAGGGATCCCTTGATTGAAAGACATTGCTTCCGTGAAAATACAATCGCCCGTTGCAGAAAATACTGACCAGATCGCTGTAACCGAACTGAAGCTCCATCGATTTTTCTGTGTCCGCATGAATCGTGGCTCTGGCCAGCACGAAGCCGGGAACGACCGGGCCTTTGGCGGCATAGCGGGAGACATTGACCAGACCGGTCGGTTCACTGGTGACGCTATTCCACTCGACTTGAGTCAATATATCCTGAGGAGGGTAGGCTTTTCTGTCCAGAAGATTGAACAGGAAGGACTGCGACACCTCCCATTCCGTGATCATGCCGAGAGGAGTTTCTGTTTTCACGGGAGGATCGAACTTAAGGCCGTCATCAGGCCTGTATTTAAAATCGGAGAAATAGGCCAGTCCGATGGGGCCGGTCACTTTCAGCCCCAGCCCCCCCTTTGTCCGGCCGAGTTTGAGATCGTCGATGACAAGTGACGGGCTTTTAACGTCGCCGACAAAAACTCTTGCCTGATTTCCGGCGATTTCCAGTTTGATGTGGATCCATTCATCCTTAGGCAGAGTCCAGGTATTGGTATATCCATCTCCATAGTAAAGCTGCCAGGCGGAAAGCCCGTTGATAACCGGAGTGTATTGAAGGGCGTCAGGCTGCCCGGATTTATGCGGACGCACGTAAAACTCTTCGAAGTTGGCCCCGTCCTGCCTGCGGAAGACGATAGATGGGAAATATCTGCCTTCTTTGCAGGCGACATCCACTTCCACGATTCCGTTTTCAAATTCGACGTCCTTCAGAAAAACGGTCCCGGCAAAAGTCAGTGCTTTCCGGCCTAAAAAATCCTCAATCCGGCTCGCCGGTCCCAGCTGCCAGCGCCCTGAATCGAAATCGACGATTTCATCGGCTTCGTACGATAAACAGCAGAGCAGAAATATGAAAAGAGGAATCAAAACAACTCTTTTTATGCGAACGGCTTTTTTCATCGACTTCTCCTTTGTTTTTGATGTCTATACCTATTCAAGAATATTACATCAAATATACCGGAAGATGTAATGATATTATGAGATTTTTC
>CBFDBS010000388.1:0-1652 GCA_965603105.1 uncultured bacterium | reverse complement strand
CCACATTCCGCAGGTCATTCAATGTCAACACCTGGCTCAAGGAAAGCGGCTATCTATCGCTGATCAATCCCTGGCAGCAGGGCCAAAACCCTCTTTTTTTAAACACGGACTGGTCCCGAACCAAAGCCTACGCACTGGGGCTCAACAGTCTTTACATCAACCAGAGAGGCCGGGAGGGGGAAGGCATCGTCGCCGCAGGTCAGGAAAAAGATTCTCTCGTCTATGAAATCGCCCGCAAACTCGAGGAGTACACCGATCCGGAGACGGGAGAAAAGCCGGTTCTCAAGGCCTTCATCGCTAAAGACATTTACAGCGGTCCGTTTGTTGATCAAGCCCCTGATATTGTTATCGGTTACAACCGGGGATACCGAGTCTCCTGGGCCACGCCCTTGGGAAGGATCCCCAAGACCATCATCGAAAACAACACCGAAAAATGGAGCGGAGATCACTGCATGGCACCGGATATCGTTCCCGGAATCCTGATGGTCAACAGGAAAATCGAGGCCGCCAATCCGGCTCTCTATGACTTAACGGCAACTGTCCTTCAGCTTTTCGGAATAGAAAAACCAAAAGAAATGATCGGCAAAACCATCTTCTAACGGAGAGGAAAATTATGGCCAAGGCAAAAGTCAAACTGGAAAAAAGCCTCCTGGACAGGGTGAAAAAATTCGCAGAGCTTTCAGGATATTCCTCAACAGAAGAGTTCATCACCCATTGTCTGGAAAAAGAGATCGCCAAGCTCGAAGAGTCCGACTCGGAGGAAGAAATCAAAAAAAAATTAAAAGGTCTGGGATATATTTCATAAAGGCAACCAGAGAACGATAATGAGCTGACATGTTTATCATCAATTCGATCTTGGGCAAAATATTTGAAATATTCTTCCTGCCTTTCATAAACCTGGGCCCCTGGCCGGCAATGATCTCCGTTGCCCTCCTCACCGGCCTGCTCATGTTGTTTATCTTCAAACACACATCCAACCAAGCGGGGATCCGGCAAGTCAAAAACAGAATCAAAGCCCACCTCCTCGAGCTCCGGCTCTTCAAGGACAGTCTGAGCGTGTCCATGAAAGCTCAAGGCCAAATCGTGCGGGCCAACTTCAAATACATGGGCTACTCCTTAAAACCCCTTTTAGTGATGTTTATCCCTCTGATACTGATTCTCATCCAGCTCAATTTCTGGTTCGCTTACGATTCCCTTCACACCGGCCAAACGGCGCTTTTAAAGGTTAAATTCGAGGAAAGTATCTCTTTAATGGACACTCCTGTAGAAATTTCAGCATCCGAGGGAGTGATTATTGAGACCCCCCCCCTCCGAATAGAAGATGACAATGAGATCAACTGGCGTATCCGCGCCCGGCAAAAGGGTGTGCATGATATCGTCTTTTCTGTCAACGGCCAGGACTTCACCAAAATAATTTCCGTCGATTTGAAAAAACTGAGCAGAATTTCTCCTTTAAAAACAAAAAAAAGCTTCTGGAAAGAGCTCCTTTATCCGGCGGAATCCCCTTTCCCCAGGAATTCTCCGATCCGGTCTGTAGAAGTCACTTACCCGTCAAGAAACATGAATCTTTTCGGCTGGCGGCTCCACTGGCTCATCGTCTACTTTGCCCTGTCCATCGTCTTCGGCTTCTCTCTCAAAGGATTCTTCGGGGT
>CBFDBS010000387.1:0-1703 GCA_965603105.1 uncultured bacterium | reverse complement strand
ACTCTTCGGGCATGCATTTCATCTCCGGCCGCCTACATCGGGATGATCGGCAGCCGTAGAAAAGTCAAGCTCATCCGTGAAGCATTCATTAAAGAAGGCTGGTCCTCAGCCGAAGAATTTGACCGGATCTACACTCCCATCGGATTGGAAATTCACTCCAAAACCGTTGAAGAAATTGCTGTCAGCATCGCAGCCCAACTCGTCCTTGTCAGGAGTGAGAAAAAAGAAAAAGAGAGGAATAAATAATGATCTGGGCCGTCATCCTGGCCGCCGGAGAGTCCAAACGTATGGCCCGTCCAAAACTTCTCCTTCCTTTGACTGGGAAAACCATCATCGAAAAGGTAGTAATCGAGGCCATATCCTCCAAAGTTGACAATACGTTGCTCGTGCTCGGCGCCCACAGTGAAAAAATCATCGAAAAAATGATTAACCTTCCCGTTTCAACCGTTGTCAACAGCCAATTCAGCCAAGGGATGCTGTCGTCTGTTCAGCTGGGATTTCGATCTCTTCCCCAAGGAACACGTGCAGCAGTTGTTTTGCTCGGTGACCAGCCTTCTGTCTCCAGGACAGTCATCGACGGTGTTATCCGGGTCTATAAGGAATCCGGGAAGGGAATTGTCCTCCCGACCTACAAGAAAGAGAGGGGCCATCCCGTCCTCATCGACCTGAAATTCAGAGGAGAAATCGAAAAATTAGCTCCTGATGTGGGCTTGAGAGGCGTTGTTTACAGTCATCCGGAAGACATCTGTGAAGTCCCCGTCGATGATCCGGGCATCCTCAAAGATATCGATACCCTTGAGGACTACCAGCGAGAACTAAAATCTCAAAATCGATAGCCCTCTTTCTATCACCTTATTTCATAATCATAAATCAGATCAGAGACAAAACTGCACGACAGAGAACGGTCTCCGCAAGTTCCCTTTTATAGCCATTGTCCGCCAGCGGTTTGGCCTCGGCCAGGGAGACACGGGCGGCTTCTCTGATGAGAGTTTCAGAGATATTTTTGCCTTTCAATTTTTTCTCGACGTCTTCGAGGCGCCACGGAATGGGGGCAATTCCCCCGGCGACAATCCTGAGTTCCTGGCAAACACTTCCCGAAAAAATTCCGCTTACGGCTGCCGAAACAATGGCGAAATCCCAGGTTCCTCTTTCTTTGAATTTCAAATAAGCACTGCGTTCTCCCGGCTGAGGAAGCGGCAGCCTGATCTCTTTGATGACATCGGATGACTCAAGGATATTTTCTTTGCGGACATTGGCGCCGGGAAGAGTGAAGAATTTTTGGATAGGAACCGTTTTCTCTCCTTTCGGAGTGAAGACGATGACATCCGCTTTCAGAGCCATTAAAACCGGGGCCAGATCCGAAGGATGGACGATGAAGCACATCCCCCCGCCCAGAATGGCGTGGTACTTGTTTTTTCCCCGGAGGGCAAAACACCGGCTCCCTCCTTTTTTTCGACAGTTTACCTGTGAATCACGGTAGTACCAGCAGCGCGGTCTCTGGCAAAGATTGCCGCCCACAGTGCCCACATTGCGGATTTGAGGAGTGGCGGCTGAGAGCAGGGCCTGATGAAGTCCCGGAAACGAGCTCTTGACCAAAGCATGTCCGGCAAGATCGGAAAGGGTTGTCAGAGCTCCGATCCGCAGCATTGACTCTTCTTCCCGAATGAAAGCCATGTCCGGTACAGTCCTCAGGTCGATCACGA
>CBFDBS010000386.1:0-1734 GCA_965603105.1 uncultured bacterium | reverse complement strand
GGCAAAAGCAAAAACCGACAGGACAATATTCCATAGAATCAAACCGGCGAGGTCGAAAAACGCCTTTTTCAAACCGTAGCCCAATGAAGGACGGGTTTCTGTAAACTGGGGGAAATCGGATTTGTCGCCCTGATATTCTTCAGGCCGGGGAGATCCGATATTAACGGGTTTGCCGTTGATCTCGAAGTAGGTGGAAAAACTCCAGGACGATGTGCCCACAAGTTTCCCCACCTTTCTAAGAATATAATCATCATAGACGGTGGAGAAATTTCTGACATCCTTGAGGAACCACTCTTCACTGTCGGTCCCCGATTGAGCAATATTTTCTGATGCATACTGGAAGAGAGCGGTTGGGGATAGACGGGACAGGCTCTGGGCCGTCCTGGCCCGTTTTTTCATGGCATCATCATAGGCTTTATAATGTTTGATCAGATCATCCTGCCCGGCATCGAAAGCCCGGTCCGTCTCCGCCTTGACCTCCTCTTCAGTCTTTAGCTCTCCTCTGTTGACCCTATCTCTGACTTCTTGGATTCTTGCCCAAACTTCCTTTTCCGTCATCTCTCCCGCTCTTTTGGCCATCTGGTACTCGCTGGGAATATCGGTG
Source organism: uncultured bacterium (assembly GCA_965603105.1). GTDB lineage: Bacteria > Acidobacteriota > Aminicenantia > Aminicenantales > Aminicenantaceae > CBFDBS01. The sequence goes on along the minus strand of CBFDBS010000386.1, from coordinate 1,130 downwards.
AGTTTTTCGGACATGATTCCGGAGATATTGGGTATAAATACAGTAAAAAGCACCCAAAAGGCCAAGAGAAGCAGCAGGACCAGCGATGAGCGGTGAATGAGTGAGGAAAAAAGGAGGCTGAGGAAGGCGAAGATGGACAGATAGACGACGGCCAGGACCAGCATGACCAGAATCCTCGACAGGCCGGCCAGGCTCAAAACCTGAGGGATGGAAAGGCCGGTAATAATCAAGCTTATAACTGTGCCGAGCAAGAGAGGAACAAGGGCGGACAGAAGAATGGCGCAATACTTGGCGACAAGGACTTTGACCCGGCCGATGGAGTTGGACAGAATCAGGGACAGAGTCCCCTGCTCCTTTTCACCGGAGACAGCACCGTAGCTCAGCAGAACCACATACAGACTGAAAATAATCTTGATCAGAAATGACCAATCCAGGTCAGGAATAACGGGCATCTTGAAATTGCGCGGACTGGCCGGCTGGGCGTCGATCCCCCCTTTCGGTTTGAGGGTGTAGCCCGACGGGCGGAATTTCTCTCCGCCTTCGGATAAAAACAGCAGAGGATTCGGCTGCTTGTAGATCCTCGTCTCCGTCGTGCTCTTGAATTCCTGGCTTTGGGAGAGGTTTTTGTTGAAAGGGGCGTTCTGTTCCTCGAACATTTTCACGGAGACGATGCCGTTTAAGGCAAACAGGACGATACAAACGCCAAGGAGAACAAAAAACTGAATACTCTGCAAATGATCGACAAGATCTCTGATGATGATTTTTCTCATGGCTTCACCTCACATCCTTCTTCAAGAATTTCACGTAGGCCAGAATGAAGAAAATGAGACCGAAAAGAAAGAGGAGAATCCATTGGGGAAGGGTCGAAGTGAAGCTCTCCGACATCGGCTCGGACAGATAGCTGAACTCGGGCAGCTGCGTCTCCCTCCAGGCTTTAATGTCCACATATCTCAATTTCTGCTTTTCAATCAGGCTTTGCCAGTGCCGGTAAACTCCTTCCATGAATTTTTCGAATTCGCTCATTCCCGTTTTAGCGTACCGGTTGACTGCCTGATCGAGAAGCACAGCCGGCGAGAGGAAAGAAAAGTTCTGGGCGAAATTCATCTGGGCGGTCAATTTCCGGCTGAATT
>CBFDBS010000385.1:0-1803 GCA_965603105.1 uncultured bacterium | reverse complement strand
CAGTTACGGAAATAAGCATTTTCCCTCAATCGGAGCGGCGGCGAGACGTCAAGTGTTGGCGATTGATTGACCTTACGGTTTGCTCCAAAATAAATGCCAGGATTTGGATCAATGACTATCGAAGAAGAAGAGACTTCGCTTTTGGCTCAGTCTGCAGACGGGTTGTGGTATAATGGGTGGAACAAATGGAGAAAAGCATGGCCACAGAAGACAAGCAGAAAATCGAAAACATCATCCGGAAACACGGATATCAGGATTTCAAGTGGATCGATCCGCAAAAAATCGTCGTTGCTCAATGGGTCCGGATGAAATGTTTGTTTGGATGTAATGAATACGGGCAGACGGCAACATGCCCTCCCAATGTGCCTTCAGTCTCCGATAGCGAGAAATTTTTCCACGATTATACTCAAGCCGTGGTTCTTCGCTTTGAAAAGAAAGTCGACAAACCCGAAGACCGCTTCGAGTGGACAAAGAAGGTGAATTCGGCCCTTCTTGATTTGGAGAGGGATGTCTTTATCTCCGGTTATAGAAAAGCCTTTCTTCTTTTTATGGACAGCTGCTGTTTGTGCGAGTCCTGTTCCGGGAAGCGGGACAAATGTAAAGAACCCAAAATGGCTCGCCCGACTCCTGAAGCCTTGGGTATGGATGTTTTTGCGACGGTGCGCTCGATAGGATTCCCGATTGAAGTGCTGTCCGATTTTTCACAAACGATGAACCGCTACGCTTTTTTGCTCATCGAGTGATGGAAAATTGATGGGATGAAAAGATCGAGCCAGGCTTTTCAGATTGATGAGGTGGAAATCAAGTGACCCAACCGAGTATCCGCGAAAGGCTGGAGGAGCTGGAAAGGGAAACTCTATCGGATAAAGCCTTTCTCAGCTCTCGAAGCCAAGGACGAAGCCGTCCGGAAAAGCCGCATCTCTTTAGAACGGCCTTCCAAAGGGATCGGGACCGCATCATTCATTCCAAATCGTTCCGCCGCCTCAAGCACAAAACTCAGGTTTTTTTGGCCCCGTTCGGAGACCATTTCAGGACCCGCCTCACTCACACGCTGGAGGTTTCACAGATTGCGCGAACCATTGCCAAAGCTCTGCGTTTGAATGAGGATTTAACCGAAGCCATCTCTCTCGGCCATGACTTGGGGCACACTCCCTTTGGTCATGCTGGAGAGGAGACTTTGGCCAAGCTGCTGCCTCAGGGCTTCTACCATTCCGCCCAGAGTCTGCGCATCGTGGACAAACTCGAGCACGACGGCAAGGGATTGAATTTGACGCATGAAGTCAAAGACGGCATCTTTAAACATTCGAAAGGAAGAGGCGAAATATTGGGTAAAACCAAACAGGGGATGCCGGCCACTTTGGAAGGGCAGATCGTCCGTGTCTCAGATGTCATTGCCTATGTCAACCATGATATCGACGATGCCGTTCGTGCGGGGGTCATAAAGGACAAAGACATCCCGGAGCCCTTGATAAAGTTATTGGGGCGTTGGCCGGCTATCCGGATCGACCGGATGGTGGCTGATGTGGTGCAGACAAGCCTTTCGTTTTCACTTGGCCAGATTGCTCTCAGTGGTGAGATGGAGAATGCCGTTAATCACTTGAGAGACTTCCTGTATGAGCGGGTTTATTACAATTCCCGGGCCAGAATAGAACTGGAGAAAACCGAAAAAATCCTGACCGATATCTATGTCCACCTGAAGAAAAAGCCCGAAAATTTTATCAAATCTTATCCGGAAGGAGATTCCCTTGAAAAGAGGTGTGGAGACTTTTTAGCGGGAATGACCGACCTCTTCGCCCTTCGCCT
>CBFDBS010000384.1:0-1844 GCA_965603105.1 uncultured bacterium | reverse complement strand
TTATGACTTTTTCGGAACCCGGACAACCTATGCCGGCCTCATCGCCGAAATAGACATTTTCAGCCGGTCGCTCCTCGGGCTCGGGATACAAACCGGAGACCGCGTTCTGGTTTCGCTGCCCACCTGTCCTCAAGCCCTAGTTGCCATCTACGCTCTGAACAGAATTGGCGCCGTGGCCAACATCATCCATCCCCTTTCGTCACCTTCCGAAATCGAGTTTTGCCTAAAAAAAGGTCGGAGCCGGCAGGTCATAACCCTAGACCTTTTTTACTCCCGCTTCGAACCATGGCTGAAGACAGAAAGAATCAGCACTCTTATTCTCGCCCGGCTGCGGGATTATCTCACGACCTGGAAAAGCGCAGCGTTCTCTATTCGCACTTTCAACAAAATTGCAAAAATCAAGGAAGATCCCAGAATCATCCGCTGGAAAGATATCATGGCGGCAGGAACCGAAGAGAAGCCCTCCCCCCCGCAAAAAGAATCTCCTTCAGCGGTCATCCTTTACACAGGCGGAACAGACGGACTTCCGAAGGGTGTCCTGCTGTCGAATTACAATATCAATTTTCTGAGTCTGGCTCTTCTGCAGCACATGTCCGCCTTTCATTACGTACCGGGAGATAAGGTGCTGGCCACTCTGCCCGTTTTTCACGGCTTCGGATTGGCTGTCGTTGTCCACACGACTCTGCTCGGAGGGGGAAACTGTCTTCTTGTTCCAAGGTTCAACGCCAGACAAACCGTCCGTGTGCTCAAAAAAGAAAAACCGAATTTCCTGGCGGGAGTGCCGACATTCTATGAAGCCTTACTCAGATCTAAAAGAATCTCTGCTGTCGATTTTTCCAGCCTGAAGGGAGCCTTTGCCGGGGGGGATACAGTCTCTCCTGGTCTTAACAGGAGATTCAATGATTTTCTCCAGCAACAGGGAAGTCGAAGCCGCCTTCTCGAAGGCTACGGATTGACCGAGGCCGTATCCGCCTGCTCTTTTATGCCGCAGAAAGACACACGTTTAGGAAGTGCCGGACTTCCACTGCCGGGAATAGCCATCAAAATTGTCGCCCCGACCACCTTTCAAGAACTTCCTCCAGGTCAAAAGGGAGAAATCTGTATCTCAGGACCGACTCTTATGTTGGGCTATCTCGAAGACGAAGGAGCCACTGCCGACGCGCTCAAGTCTCATCCGGATGGGAAGATCTGGCTCCATTCGGGAGACATGGGTCGAATGGACAGGGATGGCTTCCTCTATTTCGATCACCGGCTGCGAAGAATCATCAAGAGCTCAGGAATGGTGGTCATCCCTCACCAAGTCGAAGACATCCTGAACTCACATCCCGGAGTGGCCGCATCATGTGTTGTCGGCATTCCGGATGACTACCAGATTCAACGGGTCAAGGCTTTTGTCGTTCCCAAAGAAAAAAAGCATGATGGCCATCAACTCAAAAAGGAACTCCTCGAACTCTGCAAAAAGAATCTATCCAAATGGAGTATCCCCAAGGAGATAGAAATCCACAATGCCCTCCCCCTTACAAAATTCGGCAAAGTTGACTACAGAGAACTGGAGAGGGAACACTCCCGGAACACGGAATGAACCGAGCCAAGCCTTTTATGAGTGTCCTCATTTCGACCTACAACAATCCCCGTTTCCTTGAAATCTGCCTGGAGAGCTATCGGCGGCAGACATATAAGGATTTCGAGATCATCATCACGGATGACGGATCAGATTCCAGAACCCAAGAGATCATCCGCCGGTTTCAAAAAGGAAACATTCAGAATATCCGGCATGTCTGGCAGGAAGATAAGGGCTTTCGACTGGCCGGAGTCAGGAATCTCGGAATCTCTGCGGCATCAGG
>CBFDBS010000383.1:0-1849 GCA_965603105.1 uncultured bacterium | reverse complement strand
TTTTTTCGTCCTGACAGCCGCAGCGCTCTTTCAATTCTTTTCGCTGAACTGTAAAAACACAGCGGATGCAGAGGGCTTCCTGGAAGTGTCGGGTCAAATCGAAGCCGTCGAAACCGAAATCCGAACTCAGGTTTCGGGGATCGCCATTGCTATTCCGGTCAAAGAAGGTCAATTTGTCCAAACGGGCGATTTGCTGTGCCAAATAGACAGTCAGAAAATCGAAGTTCAACTTAGCCAAATCCAGGCCGGTCTGGAAGGCCTTCAGGCCAAACTCAGGCTTTATCGGAAAGGCAACAAGAAAGAAATGATAGCTGTCGCCAAAAACCAGCTGGATGCCTCCCGGGAGGAGTTGACGCTGGCCCGTAAAAACCAGGAGCGGTTAGCACGGCTTCTTGAGGAAGGGGCCGTCTCTGAAGCCCAAAAGGAGCAGGCCGATTTGAGGCTCACAACAGCAGTCGAAAGAGTGGAGACTGCGGATGAAAATTACCGGATGTCCATCCGCGGCAGAGAAGAAGAGGAGATAGAGATCGTCGAGGCGGAGATCAAGAATCTTTCGGCCCAAGAAAAGCTTCTGCAAATTCAGTTGGAGGAAACACGGATTTTCTCTCCTGTCAGCGGTTTTATTGAAACCCGGAATATAGAGATTGGAGAACTGGCCACACCGCTTCTTCCCCTCTTCAGTTTGATCGATCTCGAAAAAACATATGTCAAAGCCTTCGTTCCGGAACAATCGCTGGGACAGATCAGTCTGGGCAGCGAAGTGACCGTTGTCTGTGATTCTTTCCCCGAAAAAACATTCCCCGGAAATGTTGATTTCATCTCCGATCAAGCGGAATTCGCTCCCAAGAATATCCAGACCAAAGAGGAGCGTCTCAAACTCGTTTTCATGATAAAATCCTATCTGACCAACAGCGGGCAAGTCCTCAAACCCGGCATGCCGGTCGATGTCCGGATTGTTGTCAACCGCTGAACTTCACATGAGCTCAGTCAAGGCAGAAAATCTGACCAAAAGCTTCGATAAGAATCCGGCGATTTCCGGCATCAGTTTAGAGATCCGAGAAGGAGAGATAGTCGGGCTCATAGGACCTGATGGCGCGGGGAAGACAACCCTTCTTCGACTTTTTGTCGGCCTGATGAAGCCGAACGAAGGCCGCGTCTGGATAGATGGGGTTGACGTCGGCCGGAACAATCGCCGGATTAAGGATTCTATCGGCTACATGCCCCAGCACTTCAGCCTCTACGGAGACCTGAGCGTATCCCAAAATATGAAATTTTTTTCCGATCTGTATTTGGTTCCGCCAAACCAGTATGAGGAACGAAAAAAGGAACTGCTCCACTTCAGCGGCCTGGCCCCATTTCAGAACCGCTTAGCCAGAAACCTTTCCGGAGGGATGCAAAAAAAGCTGGCGCTGTCCTGCAACCTTCTTCACACACCAAAAATCCTTTTTCTCGACGAACCGACAACAGGGGTCGATCCGGTCTCACGAAAAGAGCTCTGGGATTTTCTCTTTGACCTCAACAGGAAGGGCGTCACCCTCATTATCAGCACCCCTTACATGGACGAGGCCCAGAAGTGTTTCCGAGTTGCCTTTATCTATGAGGGAAGAATCCTGGCTTTCACCAGTCCGGGCAATCTCATCGATGGTTTCACTCAGGAAGTCATCGAATTTGTCAGCGACCAGAAAGATGCCCGGAATCGACTGAAGGCGATGCCCTCATTGAAAAACATCTATCCCTACGCAGAAACACTCCATCTGACTTTCGACGGAGGCGAGAAAGGGATCCAAAAAACCGAGTCCTTCTGCCGCGAGAACGGAATATCGGCCACAAGCATTAAAAAAATTTCTCC
>CBFDBS010000382.1:0-1870 GCA_965603105.1 uncultured bacterium | reverse complement strand
CACACAGGACACTCGAGAATCCGTCCCGTGTGCCCAAAACACACAAGAACCGGAGGCAGACAATGAGGTCAATCCTATCAAGCTATCTCAACAACACAATTTCGAGGCGTGGTTTTATAAAGAACATGCTGGCCTCCGGCTTCACTATTGCCTCCGCCGACTCCATCCTTAAATCCCTCGAAAACGCACGAGGCGACCTCCCCGCCGGCGCAGCTGAATTCAGGACCATCCAGGGAAGCGGAGGAGACCTACTTGTTCAGCAGGTTAAAGAAGCCGGAGTAAAATTCGTGTTCACCAATACCGGCTCATACGAAGCGGGATTTTTCGATGCCCTGGTTAAAGAGCCGGAAATCCAACTCATCCTTGGATTGCACGAGGGAGTCGTTATCTCTATGGCCGACGGATATCACAGAATCACCAACGATCCGGCTTTCGTAAACGTCCATGTCATCGCCGGAACAGCACAGATGGCCGGGCAGCTCTATAACGCCCACAAAGACGATTCTTCACTGGTTGTCTCGGCCGGACTTCTGGACAATGAGGTTTTCAGCGATGACATCGCTCTAGGACCGTCGGCCGGATTCGATCAGAAGGATATCAACCGCCAGTTCACGAAAATTTCCTGGGAGGTCAAAACGCCCGAAAGTATTCCCGTCATCACCCGACGCGCGTTCAAGGTTGCTGCCACCCAACCGGGCGGACCCGTCTACGTGGCTTACACAAACTCCGCCCTGGAAGCACAGAATGTAAAAGGAGATATTGTCCCCAGGGAAAACTTCATGATTCCTGCCCGCATCAAAGCCGACCCCGGGCTCATCGAACAAACAGCGAGGCTTCTTGCTGAAGCAAAAAATCCGGTCATTGTCTACGGAGACGAAGTCTGGAAATCCGGGGCTCAGGAAAAAGCCGTCGAGCTGGCCGAACTTCTGGTTGTCCCCGCCGCTTCTTCCCGTGCAGCCTTCAGAAACTTTCCCACCCGTCATCCCCTTTTCATCGGCGGCTACTCTCCCGGCATGTCTTTCCTGGGAAAGCCCATCGACCTGGTGATCACCCTCGGAACACGGGATTTCGGCCGGAACAGAATTGCTGGATTGACTGGAAGAGAAACCGTGGTCAGATGCGGTCTGGACACCTCCAACATCGGAAGGGATTTCCCCTTTGACCTGGCTGTCGTGGGCAACGTCAACGAAATCGCCGGCGACCTTATCGATGCCCTTTCCGGAATTATGACTCAGGAGAGGATAAAGAACATAAAGTCAGAGCGTTTCCCAGCCGTGGAAGCCTACACCAAAAATCAAAGAGAGACCACCGAAAAAAGCGCCGCTCAAAATTTTCAAAAAACGCCCATTCATCCCGACCGCCTAGGCTACGAAATGAGCCGGCTTCTGGACAAAAACGCCATTATCGTCAGCGAAAACTTCGGCGGCAGCTACCAGTTTTTCGATTTCGGACTCAGAGAGGACGAGACCATGTGGATGTTCAACACGAGCTTCTCTTTAGGTTGGGGAATCGGAGCGGCCATGGGCGCCAAACTTGGCCGCCCGGACCGGCAGGTCGTTTGCAGCATCGGTGACGGCTCGGTCATGTACAGCGCCTCGGGTTTCTGGACCCAGGCACGCTACGGCATCCCCATTCTCACCGTGGTCTGGAACAATAAAAACTACCAGACCGTCAGGAGAAGTTTTGACCGCTACGGAAAAACGATGGCCAAAACAGGCCGCTATCCCGGGATTTATCTGGGAGATCCGGATATCGATTTCGTCAAGCTCGCCCAAAGCCAATCGGTCGACGGGGAAAAAGTTGTTTCCCCCGCCGAGATCGAGTCGGCTTTGAAAAGAGGGATTCAGAAAACTCGAGACGGAAAACCCTA
>CBFDBS010000381.1:0-1904 GCA_965603105.1 uncultured bacterium | reverse complement strand
CCGGCCGGGTGATAGAAAAACATTTCAATCGATTCCTGGATTGGTCAGGCTTACTCCTGAAAAAAGAGGGAAATCATGAACCCAAAAGTTTACGAAAACATCCTTTTTGAAATCAAGGGGGACAGAGCTTTCCTGACTATCAACCGTCCTCCGGTCCATATCTTGAACATCGCCGCTATGAAGGAGATGAACGACGCCATTTCTTCTCTCAAAGGCAGCACCGGCGTCAAAGTCTTGGTCATCACCTCCACTGGAGAGAAGGCTTTTTCCGCCGGTGTGGATGTCTCTGATCACACCGAAGACAAAGTGGAGCACATGCTCCATGTCTTTCATGACATCTTCCGAAATCTACTGGCTCTCGATTTAGTCACCGTCGCCGCCTGCAAGGGATTGACTCTCGGCGGGGGGTGCGAAGTGGCTATTTTCTGTGACCTGATCCTGGCCGCCGATAATCTCAAAATCGGCCAGCCCGAGATTAAACTGGCCGTCATCCCCCCTATTGCACTCCTGGTTCTTCCCCGCCTTCTGGGTCAAAAAAGAGCGGCCGACCTTCTGCTTACCGGCAGGATCATCGGCGCCCAGGAAGCCGAGAAGATAGGCCTGGTCAACAAGGTGGTTCCGCTTGAAAGCTTCGAAGGGGAGCTTGACGAGTTTATCCGGCCCTTCTCCGAGATGAGCCTTGTCGGCATTAAATATTCAAAAAAGGGCATCGCTCTGGGACTCGAAACAAACTTTCTCCAGGGCCTGGAACAGATCGAAAAAATGTACCTGGACGAGCTCATGTCTTCCCAAGACGCCAATGAGGGCCTGCAGGCCTTTATGGACAAAAGAGCTCCATCCTGGAACAACAAATAGAGGAGGATTCAATGAAAGCTGCCGTCTTCCACGGTCCCCACCAATCTTTAAAAATCGAGGAGGTGGAAACACCCAAAATCGAAGCCCATGAAATTCTGGTCAAAATTGCAGCCTGCGGTGTCTGCAACACGGACGCCCACTATATCGACCATGGGGTGCCGACCTTCAAAGCCCCCCCGCTGATCCTGGGGCATGAGCCGTCAGGAATCGTCGAAGAGGCGGGCAAGCATGTTAAAAACTTCAAGGTCGGCGACCGTGTGCTCATTCCTCCCGTCTTTTCCTGCGGCTACTGCGACAACTGCCGCTTGGGCCGGGAAAACATCTGTTTCAACATGGTCATGCTGGGCAACCACATGGATGGGGCCTACGCCGAATACACCAAGGTCCCGGCCAAAGACTGCCAGCATCTCCCGGACGATCTTCCGCTGGAAGAATCGAGCATCATCGCCGATGCCATATCCACCCCCTTTCATGCCGTCAAGAACAGAGCCAAGGTCCGGCCCGGAGACTCGGTCGTCGTCTTTGGCTGCGGAGGCGTAGGGATGAATGTCGTCCAGATCGCGGCGGCCGCGGGCGCTTCTGTCATTGCCGTCGATATTGTCGATAAGAAACTGGAGACAGCCAAGATGTTGGGCGCACAGCATACGATCAACGCCAAAGATAAAGAGGACAAGGCGTTACTCAAAGAAATCAGAGGTCTGACGGGAGGGGGGGCCGATATCTCCATAGAAGCCATCGGCAATCCCAAAACCATAGAACTGGGTCCGGCCTCGGTCAAAGCCGGCGGGTGTCACTGCCAGGTGGGTTACACCCATCACAATGTGCAGGTCAATGCCGGTAGGCTGATGTTCCGGGAAATAGAAATCAAGGGATCGCTGGGCTGCCGTCCCGTCGATTATCCCAAGATCATCGAAATGGTCCGGACAGGGAAAATCCAGCTGGAGCCCGTGGTTACCAACCGCTTCCCTCTCGAAGAGATCAATGACGCTTTCGAACTCCTGAGAAAGGGTGAGTCGCTGCGCTCGATCATCGTCTTTTAGTCCGGCTTC
>CBFDBS010000380.1:0-1910 GCA_965603105.1 uncultured bacterium | reverse complement strand
GCGTAGCAGATGGTGGAGCCAACGAACGAAAATCCTCTTTTTTTCAGATCCTTGCTCATAGCCTCGGATTCTTTGGTGTTGGCGGGAAGGTCTTTGAGTCTTTTCCAGGAATTGATAATGGATTTTCCCCCGACGAACTGCCAGATGTAGGAGTCGAAGCTGCCGAATTCCTTCTGCACCTGAAGAAAAGCCCCGGCATTTTGAATCGATGCCTTGATCTTCAGGCGGTTCCTGATGATTCCTTTATCAGAGAGGAGGGCTCGAACTTTATTTTCATCATATTTGATGATTTTTTGGAGATTGTAGTTGTCGAAAGCCGTGCGGAAATTTTCGCGTTTTCTGAGAACCGTCATCCAGCTCAATCCGGCCTGCATGGCGTCCAGAACCAGGAATTCGAACAGTTTCCTGTCATCATGGACCTGTACGCCCCATTCCTTATCATGATATTCGATCATCAGGGGATCTCTCCCCACCCATTCACACCTTTTTTTATCTCTCATCTTTTATCCTTTGGGGTCAGGCTTTCGTAACTTTCGTCATTCTTTTAGGATAAAGAATTCTCATTGTCAAGTGAGTGCAATGTTTGTGGTTTTGAATTTCGAAAGTTTCGAAAGCCTGACCCCAAAAGGATATTTGTTTTCTCGTTTGTGTTTGATTCTGTATAATAAACCTTTCGAGTTGCGAGTGGAGGCTGCTCATTAAAGAACTGGTTATATCTAGTGGAGGACTTGTCCTTCTTCTTATCTATCTTCTGGTAGAACGGATTCTCCTCTCACAAAAAAACCGTAAAATTCCTCTTCGAATCTGTATCACAGGTACTCGAGGCAAATCTTCTGTGACCCGGCTCATTGCGGGAGTGCTCAAAGAAAATGGATTGGAGGTTCTGGCCAAAACCACCGGCTCGAAACCCGTGGTCATTTTTCCGGACGGGACTGAAAAAGAAATCCATAGACGGGGCAGTCCTTCCATTCTGGAGGGGAAAGAAGTTCTGCGTATGGCGGCAAAACTTGGAGTCCAGGCTGTGGTTGCGGAAATGATGAGCATTCGGTCCGAAACGATCGCTGTCGAATCCGCTCATCTCTTCCGGCCCCATATATTGGTTATCACCAATACCCGTCTCGATCATCTCGACCAGATGGGGAAGACTAAGGAAGACATCGCCGATTGTTTCGCTTCAGCCATAACGGAACAGAGTGCGGTTTTTGTTCCCGAACAGGAGTTTTACCCTGTCTATAAGGAGAAGACGGAAAGGTCGAATTCAAAAATTTTCCCCGTTTCCAAGGATGCCTTTCTGAGTGAAATGGAAGAAGGACAAGCGGCCGTTTTCCCTTTTGTCCGGGATGTCCAGCTCTCCCTGGCCGTGGCTGAATTTATGGGCATTGACAGCGAAACGGCACTTGCCGGAATGAAGAAAGTCCGGCCGGATTTCGGCAGCCTCAAAGCCTGGAAGTCCAAGACCGTCCTCCCGTCTAAAACCTGCTTCTTTATCAACGCCTTTGCCGCCAACGATCCCGAATCCACAAAAGATGTTCTCGATTTTTTACGGGGAAGCGAAACTTTTGTGGGAAAAAAGCTCATCGCCCTTCTCAATTTCCGCAGAGACAGGGGAGACCGGACCCATCAATGGCTAGGGGCGCTGCAGAAGGGATTTCTCTCTGATTTTGACAGGATTGTTTTGTTAGGCGACCATTCCAGGTTCGTCAAAAGTCGATTGAAGACAGGATTTGGTCTGACGGATTTTATCACTAGCCCTGGTAGATCTCCCCACGAGATTATGGCGGATGTGTTTTTCCAGGAAGAGGAAAATGTTGTTGTCGGTATGGGAAATATAGGGGGCATCGGAAAAGAATTCGTGCATTACTGGGAAGAAATCGGAGAGCCCTATGATTTTTGAAACACTTCTGATCGGG
>CBFDBS010000379.1:0-1910 GCA_965603105.1 uncultured bacterium | reverse complement strand
TCAGCCACAGCGGTTCGGACGCCGGTTTCAGAAGTTATCTTCTCATGTATCCCGATGAGGATTTGGCTGTCATCGTCCTCTCCAATCTCTCCTCGATCAATACCTCCGGGCTAGCCAGTCAAGTGGCTGAGCTTTATCTTCCAAGAAGAATAAAGAAGCCGGCAGAAAAAAAGGAGGAAAAGAAGGAAATTCAACTGGATCCCGATATTTTGAATGTCTATGAAGGTCACTACCAATTTCGCCCCGACTCTGTAATCTCAATTAGCGAAGCCAACGGCAATCTGACCGCTCAAATCACGGGCAGTTCAGCTTTTGCTCTCCACGCCCTCTCGGAAACACGGTTTTTCGAGCGCGACGGGGATAGAGAAATTCTCTTTATCCTCAACAATATCGGACAGGTCACCCATCTGACTTTGACCGAAAACGGCCGGGAGCTGCGAGGAGATAAAATTTCACCCGTTATCCTTACTTCTGAACAGAAAGAGGAACTTCGGGGAGATTACTACAGCGGCGAACTGGACACCATCTACAGAATCGATGTCCTTGACGGCCGGCTGACAGCCCGGCACATAAAGCACGATGATATCCCGCTGCAGGTGATCACGTCCGATTATTACAGCGGCTCACCCTGGTTCTTCAGAATCGTTCATATCATTCGAGACAACGACAACAGTATCGTTGGATTTCAGTTGACGGGAAGCCGAGTGCGCAATCTAAGGTTTCAAAAGATCGACTGTCCTGAATTATTCATAAAATCTGTCGACTTCACTAAGTAACATTAATGATCTAAGCATATTATTTTTGATTTCAACAATATCCCAGATTGAACTTTTGTGGTCGTATTCATTTCATTTAATGTCGACATCTTTTACCCCTTTGGGGCGAGCCAATCTTACCTCATCAGCTTCCTCGCAGCCTGTTTGACGGACTTCAGTACGCCTTCACAGGCCGCATCGTCGCTACTAAGGCAAACTTGACCCGTGAATAATCCAGACTATTTGTCTTCCGGCTCCAGATAGATACGGGCGTTCGGTATTATTTTTCTTATACTCTCTTCGATTCTATTGTTGACAATTTCCAAGTCCTGGACGACAAGTCCATCTTTATATTCGATTTCCAGAACTACCAGCACATCATCCGAGCTGAGATGCATGGTTTTGAGCCTCAGTACACTTTTGACTTCATCGAAGTCATTTACAGCCTGAAGGATTTTCGATCTTTTGTAGGGTGAAATGCCTTCTCCCACCATCAATTTTTTTGTCTCTTGCGCAAGAAAGAAGGCGAAAATCATGAGAAGAGCACCTATGAGCATCGAGGCGAGGGCATCGATGATCAATTTTCCGGTCAGCTGAACCAGAGCTAACGCCGCAGCGGCGATCAGCAAGCCGATCAGAGCGAGAGAATCTTCGAAGAAAACCGTCAAGGAAGTGGGATCCTTGCTGTGAATGACAGTCTGGAAAAAATTTTTGTACTTATCACTCTTCATCTCGGCTTTTAAACTTTTAACGGCCAGCCGCAAGGCGAATGACTCAAAGACAAAGGCCACGGCGATAGCCAAATAAGCCAGGCCGACTTTGGTGATCGGTTCGGGATGGAGGAGCTTGTGGTACCCCTCTCTGATGGACAGGCCTCCGGCGACGGCGAAGAGAATGACGGCCACCATAAAAGACCAAAAGAACTGTTCTTTTCCGTGACCGAAGGGATGCCCCGCATCGGGTTTCCTCCGGCTCCGCTTCAATCCATAGAGGAGGAGAACTTGATTGAATGTGTCCGAAACGGAATGGTAGGCTTCGGCCAGCATGGAGGATGACCGGCTGATCATTGCGGCCGCAAACTTGAAGAGGGCAATGCAGAAATTGGCTACCAGGGCGGCAATAACTGCTTTTTTGTTGTCTTTCTGCATGCTTCTC
>CBFDBS010000378.1:0-1911 GCA_965603105.1 uncultured bacterium | reverse complement strand
AAAACACCTCTCTATAATCCCGTACCAATGCTAAAGACAGATTGTTTCGATACGAGCCGCCAGGCTCATTACGCCCTTTTTTGGTGGGCGGACTCTGCCGCCCATTAATCTGTCTACCCCCCTACTTTTTTTCAAACCCGAGGAAATCTTTTTCCTTTGCTCATTCAACAAGGAGGAATAACAATGGAACGATTTGATTCCAGAAAACACGATTATATACCGACACATTTTTACAATATCAAAGCAGATTTGAAAGAGCTCCCCAAACCCCCTCTTCATCCGGGGACAAAAGAGCCGCTCCAACCTGAGGACCTGGCCCCTCTCTTCCCGATGGGACTGATCCGTCAAGAAGGAAGTCAGGAGCGGTTCCTCCCTATCCCCTCCAAAGTGCTGGATGCTCTCTCGGTTTTCAGACCGACCCCTCTCGTCTATGCCTCTGCGCTTAGAGAAAAACTGCAAACGCCCGCCCATATTTTGTACAAATATGAAGGGGTAGGCCCCACCGGCAGCCACAAGAGCAACACAGCCCTGGTTCAAGCCTACCTGGCCGCCGAAGAAAACATCAAAACACTGACAACAGAAACAGGGGCCGGCCAGTGGGGATCGGCTCTCGCTCATGCCGGCTCGATGTTTGGAGTCGAGGTCAAAGTTTTTATGGTTCGTATCAGCTACAGACAGAAACCCGGAAGGCGAATCCTCATGGAACTCTTCGGGGCCGATGTAGGAGAGAGTCCGGGCGATACGACCGATTCCGGCAGAAAATTCTATGCGGAAGATCCCAATCATCCGGGAAGCTTGGGAATCGCCATATCCGAAGCCGTAGAGACGGCCGTCAAAAACGAAAACATCAAGTATTCACTCGGCTCCGTACTCGACAGCGTTCTGATGCACCAGACAGTCATCGGGCAGGAAGCGGAAAAACAGCTCCTCGAGTTCGGTCTCGAACCCGATGTCATTATCGGCTGTGTGGGCGGAGGATCGAATTTTTCGGGCTTGGCCTTCCCCTTTGCCAGGCACAACCTGACCGGCCATAAGAAAACCAGATTTGTGGCCGTCGAACCCGAAGCCTGCCCGACCCTGACCAATGGAGATCTAAAGTACGATCACGGCGACAGCGTCGGTTTGACGCCCCTCCTCTTCATGTACTCATTGGGAAAGGAGTTTATTCCTCCTCCCATTCACGCCGGGGGACTCCGCTATCACGGCATGGCACCACTTGTCAGCCATCTGGTGAAATTGGGCATGATTGAACCTGTAGCCTATTCTCAAGATAAAATCTTCAGGGCGGCGGATCTGTTCCTGAAAACAGAAGGGATTCTGCCCGCACCCGAGTCAGCCCACGCCATAGCCGCTGTCATCGATGAGGCCTTAGCAGCAAAAGAGGAAAATTCCGAAAGAGTCATCCTCTTCAACCTTTCCGGCCATGGTTTTTTAGATATCAATGCCTTCGACACTAAGGTTTGAATTCAACCGGAAGAGCGGAACATAAGGAAGGCTAAGACAACAGGATATCTACGGAAGTGTTGTGAACGGCTTTGAGACCGAAATCGACATAGTCTTTGTTTTCTATCCGGCAGGGCCGGAATTCCGTATCCCTCCCATCGACGGCGATCGAACGGGCCGATCTTTTTTCAGGAAGCAGGATGTGAAAATCGAGATCGCTTTTTTCACATTCGACTTCTATTCGGAGGCGGTCGTCCAGAATTCTGTACCAATAACCGATGGCCGCTCCCGATGACTCGTAGGCTATAGAAACTTCCGCCTCGCTGACACCGGCGGCCGGCCAGCGGGGGGAAAGTCTGCACTTGTGAAACAGTTTACGGCGGTCCTCCACCCCGGCCAGACCTTCCATAAACGCATAGAGCATGGCGCTCGAACCCCAGCCGTCGGTGGGGGTGGCCTCCGGACTCG
>CBFDBS010000377.1:0-1941 GCA_965603105.1 uncultured bacterium | reverse complement strand
CTCTGGATATCGCTCAATCCGGGGACAAAATCTTGCTTGTTTCCTACGGTTCCGGAGCCGGAAGCGATGCTTTCATCTTCGAAGTCACGGACCGCATCGAAGAGGTCAGAGATCTGGCCCCGAAAACCCGAGTTCTTCTGGACAGCAACAAGAACTATCTGGAATACGGCGAATACGCCAAGTTCCGGCATAAAATCAGGAAGGCGCATTAGGAGGATGGAATGAGAGACGTAGCTGTAATTGGTGTTGGGATGACCAAGTGGGGAGAACTCTGGGAAAAATCGCATCGCGATGTTTTTGTCGAATCAGCCCTTTTAGCGCTGGACGATGCCGGGATAGACCGGATAGACTCCATGTATGTAGGCTCCATGTCATCAGGGCTCTTTGTCGGGCAGGAACATATTGCGGCCATAATGGCCGATTATCTCGGTCAAGCTCCCATCCCTTCGACAAGGGTCGAATCAGCCTGCGCTTCCGGCGGACTGGCCCTCAGACAGGGATTCATCGATGTCGCCTCGGGCATGAGTGACATCGTCCTGGTCGGAGGCGTGGAGAAAATGACCGATGTCGGGGGCAACGAAGCCACTTATGCTCTGGGGACGGCCGCAGACCAGGAGTATGAAGGTTACCACGGGATCACCTTCCCCGGTCTTTATGCCCTGATGGCTGTCGCTCATATGGGAAAGTACGGTACAACCAGGGAGCAACTGGCCATGGTGGCCGTCAAAAACCATAAAAACGGATCCAAAAATCCTCTGGCTCAATTCCCTTTTGAAGTCTGTGTCGAGGATGTTTTGAATTCGGTGATGGTTGCCGATCCGCTGCGAATTCTGGACTGTTCACCGATCACCGATGGTGCGGCCGCCGTCATTCTTTGCCCGGCCGACAAAGCCAAGCAGATGGGCAAACCCGTTATCAAAATCATCGCGACCGGTCATGCCACTGACTCCATCGCCCTAGCCCAAAGAAAAGACCTCACTTGGCTGGAGGCGACCCACCAGGCCGCCAAACAGGCCTATGCCATGGCCAATAAATCACCCAAAGACATCGATGTCCTCGAAGTCCACGACTGCTTCACTATCGCTGAGATCTGTGTCACTGAGGCCGTCGGCTACTTTGAGAAGGGCAAGGGCGGTGAGGCCGTCGAGAAAGGGATCACATCTTTGGATGGAGAGAGGCCGGTCAATACAAGCGGCGGGCTGAAGTCCAAAGGGCATCCAGTCGGAGCGACGGGAGTCGCTCAAGTGATCGAAATCGTCAAACAGCTCCGGGGAGAAGCAGGGGAGAGGCAGGTGGACAAGGCGAGAACCGGAATGACTCAGAACATGGGTGGCAGCGGAGCCAGCACACTCGTGCACATTTTTGAGAGAGAATAGGGAAGGAGGATAGAATGTCGACACCTTCAAGATACTGGAGAGAAATTCCTCAGAGATATAGGCTGGAAGCCGGCAAGTGCAAGGGATGTGGAATGGTACTCTTTCCCCCCAGGCTTATCTGTCCGGAATGTCACGGCCGGGAGTTCGAACCGGTCAAGCTGGCCCATAAAGGAACGGTCCTCACTTACACGGTCATCCGGGTTCCCCCGCAGCAATTTGTGGATCAGTCTCCGTATGCCGTCGGAGTCGTCGAACTGGATGACGGCGTTCGTCTGACCGGACAGATCGTCGACTGTGATTTTTCCGACTTAAAAATCGGACTAAAAGTGAAGATCGAGTTCAGAAAGATCTACGATGTCGGCGAATCCGGCGTGATCTGCTACGGCTACAAATTTGTCCCCAATTTCTAAGCAGCCGTTCATTTGACACAGGCGCTCACCAGGTGTTTTCTCTGGCAATTGGGCCATATCTAACATATAATGAGCCCGGCCGAACTATCATGACGGTCCGGACCGTCGAAGGGATTTGTCTATGTACAGGATAGAAAGCAAAGTCGATACCCAGA
>CBFDBS010000376.1:0-1943 GCA_965603105.1 uncultured bacterium | reverse complement strand
GGATACCGTGTCTCCGTCTGGATCGGGCCCTGGTGGTCGACGGGCTCCCCGATCACATTCATCACACGGCCCAGGGTGGCTTCGCCGACAGGCACCAGAATGGGAGTGCCCAGGTCGATGGCCTTCATTCCCCGCGCTAAACCATCGGTCGGATGCATGGACACACACCTCACCTTGTCCTCACCGAGATGCTGCTCGACTTCCACAATGACATCCACAAATTCGCGGCCGAGTTCATCTTCCGGAGTGGGATCGACGCGCAGGCCGAAGTCTCTTTTGGTTTCATTCAAAGATTGGGGAGAACGGTCGTCAAACTCCTCATTGGTGATGCGAACAGCATGATAGATTTCGGGCAGGGCGTTCTCCTTGAACTCGATATCGACAACGGGTCCGATGATCTGGACCACCTTGCCGATCCTGTCATTCTTTTCGTCTTTATTTTTTGAAGGCATTGGTGTGGTTCCTTTTCTCAACGATATTTTGTTTGCCTTTACCTCTTTCCAAGAGCCTCGACTGCCGTCATGATTTCAAGCAGTTCCTTGGTGATGGAGGCCTGCCTTATTTTATTGAGCAACAGAGTCAAATCATCGATCAGATCATCTGCGCTTCTGGTGGCATTATCCATGGCCATCATCCTGGCGGCCTGTTCAGCCGCCTGGGATTCGTGGAAGGCGTGCTGAATCTGCTTTTCCAAATAGAGGGGAAGAAAGGCATCCAGAAGGAGGGAGGCCTGCGGCTCCAGGTCCGGAGTCATTTCCTCATGAAGGGTATCACCTTCAGTCTCACCAGTCCGCCGCTGGGGGTCGATGGGCAGAAGCTGTGCGATGGTGACGCGAGGAGCCAGGATGGACTTGAACTCGTTGTAGGCGATATAGACGGCGTCTGTCCGGCTCAAAACAAACAGCCGCATGACATGCTGCGACAGTTCTTTGATTTCCTCTTCCGACATCAGATGCGTGTGATCGGGATAGACACGCTCTTTGATAAAAGAATGTCTTTCGAAAAAAGAGACGGCTTTTTTGCCCATCAAAACCATCCGGACTTCGGACAGAGCAGATTTATTCTTAAAAAAAGAAAGCGCCTCATCCAGCAGGTTGGAATTGAAAGCTCCGCACAATCCCTTGTCCGAAGAGATAACAATGGCTAATACTTTTTTTTCTTCTCTTCTCTGAAGCAGAGGATGATCCTGCTCCTGCACCCAACCGGCCACTTTGCCCGTCAGGGCAGGGAAGTTGTGCCAGTAGGGACGGCCCTCTAAGACCGACTTCTGGGCTTTCCGGAATTTGGCCGAGGCGACAGACTTCATGGCTTGAGTGATTTGCTTGGTGTTCTGGACGCTCTTGATGCGTCTCCGCAAATCGATCAGGGCGGGCATGTTATTTCTGCTCCTCCAAGAATGCCTTTGAAAAAGCCGTCAGAGCCTCGCTTATGGCCTCATCCATGTCGGCATCGATCTCCTTCTTCTCGGCAATCTTTTTCAACAGGCTGGAATGCTCGCCTTCGAAATACTCACAGAGTCTCTTCTCATAGTCTTTGATGCGGGCGACTTCGATGCCGTCCAGAAAACCTCGGTTTCCGGCGTAGATGATCAAAATCTGTTTTTCCACGGACAAAGGGGCATACTGGTCCTGTTTGAGGATTTCGGTCAGCCGCTCTCCCCTCTCCAGCTGAGCCTCGCTGGCACTGTCCAGTTCCGTGCCGAATTGGGCGAAAGTGACCAACTCCCTGTATTGGGCCAAGTCGAGGCGCAGCTTGCCCGCCACCTGCTTCATGGCCTTGATCTGTGCGTTTCCTCCGACCCGGGACACGGATATTCCAACGTTGATGGCAGGCCGGATCCCCGCATTGAACAGCTCGGGTTCGAGATATATCTGACCGTCAGTGATGGAGATGACGTTGGTAGGTATGTATCCCGAGACATCTCCCGCTTGAGTCTCGATGAT
>CBFDBS010000375.1:0-1951 GCA_965603105.1 uncultured bacterium | reverse complement strand
GCATAGAGCATGGCGCTCGAACCCCAGCCGTCGGTGGGGGTGGCCTCCGGACTCGTACTCGTCTCATCACTCGACGGGCTCCCATCCGGAAAGTACCAGAGATAGCTTTCCCCTGTTCGGTCGATTTTCTCGAAGTAGCGCCTTAAAATGTCCAAGCCGTATTCTTCGAATCCATGGTCAAAGGCCGCCTTGGCCAGTTCGCCGCCGACAAGAGGCATGATGCCTCCATTGACATAAGCCCCCTTTTTGAGTTTTTCATCCCCGAAAATTCCTTCAGGAAACGGAGGCTCGATAGAGAACCATTCGGCAAACGCCTCGGTCCTGGCTCGTCTGGTTATGTATTCCCGGATGATAGACACGGCCATCTCATGACTGGCCACGCCGCGGTTGATGTCCATCGGATTGCTGAGACTCAACTGCGACTTTTCATCCACACCGGGAATGTCAACCGGGGTGATTTTGACAAAATGGGTGTAAAACCTGCCGTTCCAGCATACACGGTTCATACTTTCCTTTATACTTTCGGCACGCCTGCGGCTGCTTCCGGCCAGGTCGGATTTGCCGAAATAGTCGTATAGAGAGGCCAAATTCAAAAAAGCTTCAAAATAACCGCTGTTGTCGCCGTGCATGATGCCCCAATAGGTGTTTTCGTCGATCTGGAATTGGAGCCAGTCGTGTTTCCCGGCCGTGTAAGCGAAATCCCAGGTGTCGATGGTGTATGCACGCTTGACAAGCTTTCGCTCACCATCCCAGCGCCAGGGATGAGTGAGAGCATAACGCAGCGCCCTGTCCATCCGGGGAAGAAGCCTCTTTATCCACAAATCATCCCCTGTCGCCTGCCAGGCCAGATAGGCGGCTTTGACAAACCGGAATTCCACATCCGCCTCGACAGGGACACGGACGTATTTGGACCAGTTCTCCTTTTCGCAGGGAAGTTTTTCAGGAAAGGTTGTGAAGTAGTCGAAAATCCGTCCGCTTTCGGCTTGCGTCGCGGCAAAATGCTCGACCGTACTCTTCAGATCCTTCTCGAAATACTTGATTCCCCTCAGCATATCGCTGTAATCCCTGATCCAGATGGATTTTGTATCCGGCGTCCGGTAGCCCCTGATTTTCTGGCCGTCGATGATGACATCCAGGACGTCTTGCTCAAGAAAGGATTTGATTTTAGGATAGAAAGAGTCGAATTCCACACATCCCGTTTTGATGGCTGTTTTATCCGTCATCGGTCAAAGTCTTCGATCAACGGAGAGAATGGACCGCCTTTCCGGCCGCTTCTCCCAGCATCAAAGTATCAGCGCCCAGGGCGATCAGGGTGTAGCCGAATCCGATATAGGGCTTCGCACCTTCGGTATCAACACCGAAGATTCCCGCTTTCAGGCCGGCCTCCCTGCAGACATCCGCGACGTGTTTTATCTTCGACCGGATCTGAGGATCTGCCACTTGCCCTAACATTCCCATACTTCCCGACAGGTCATAAGGACCGACAAAAACCGCCCGTACTCCTTCAACCCGGACGATTTCTTCAATATTTTTCACCCCATCCACATGCTCAATCTGGGGAATAACGAGCATCTCGGTGTTCGCGTTCCGGATCGCCTCATCCATCTTCAGGCCGTATCCCTGCGCTCTGGCGATCCCTGTGCTCCGGATTCCCTGAGGAGGGTAAAGCGCCCAACGGATGATCCTCTCTGTTTCTTCCGCCGTTTCGATATGAGGAACTATGATTCCTTCAGGACCGATATCGATCACTCGCTTCACCCACACCTCTGATTTATCAGGGATGCGGACAATACAGGCAGAGCGGCCGCCCACAGCCTGGCAGATGCGCTGAACATCCCGGAGGGAATAGGGCGCATGCTCCATATCCAGAAAGAGCCAGTCGAAGCCTGCCTGCGAAAGAATCTCCGCCACATCGGCAGAAGGCAGAGCCATTATGGTTCCCAGGAGCAGT
>CBFDBS010000374.1:0-1955 GCA_965603105.1 uncultured bacterium | reverse complement strand
GCATCTATTACGGTCTCTTTCTCATCTCTGTTTTGATCATAGTCATTCCCTTTTTAATTCTTTGCCACAGAAAAGAAATCACCAGATCTTTTCTCCTTCGCTTGATATTCCCGCTGCTGGCTGCATCCGGAGTTCTCTTGGCCTTCTCTCTTCCTTACATATCGCTTCTGAAATTCTACGGTTTCAGCCGGGGATTGGCTAATGGAGCGGATTTAAGCAACTATTTCGGAGTGCCCAAGAATAATGTTGTGTTGGGGAAAATCCTATCTCCCATGGGAAAACCGGAAGGATTTTTTTTCCCCGGGATATTCGCCTATCTTTTCATGGGCTTCTTTATCTTCAAGAAAAGAAAATTTTCTCAGCATCTCCCGAAGATTTTGAGGTGGTTTTTTTATACGATTATCGGCACTAGTCTGATATCGGTTTTGGCCATCCTCGCCACCGGCGGTTTCAGCTTCAATATCGGAGTCGTCCATATTTCAGCGAATGGCTTGCTGAAGCCGGCCTTGCTTTTCTTTTCGGCGGTTACGGCTTTCATTTTAATTTCTTTTTTGTATTCCCTGTTCAAAAATCAAAACAGGGAGAGCGAAAATTTTAGTCATCTCTACCTCCCTATCATCGTTTTCCTTTGGGCTCTTTTTCTTTCTTTCGGAAAAGCCTTTTCTTTTTTGGGACAAGTCGAGACGCGCCTCCCTCTTCCCTTCACCTGGTTTTACAAACTCGTCCCGGGTTTCAGCGGCATAAGAGCACCCTCGAGATACGGTATTTTTGTCTTGTTTGCGGTGGGGGTGATGGCTGGATATGGGTGTCATCTGTTTCTCCTCAAATTCAAAAGACAAAAAATGGTCATTCTTGCCTTGATATTCGTAATGATCCTGATGAACATTGAGTATCTGAGCATCCCTCAACGGATACGCTCTGTTCCAGTCAAAGGCGATATTCCTCCTACTTATCGTTGGCTTCAGGAACAGCGGGGAGATTTTGCTCTGCTGGAGTATCCCTTTTTCGCCCGTGTAGGCTGGGAATCGGTCTACATGTATTTTTCCACCTTCCATAGGAAAAATATTGTCAACGGCTACAGCGGATTCCTCCCTCCTTCATACTTCTTCCTGAGAGAAGCTTTCGACTCGTTCCCCTCTTCATCAACCATGGATATCTTGAAATTCCTCGATGTGAAGTACCTGGTGGTTCACACCCGGATGTTGAACGAACAGAGGGTTAAGACTTTGATGGAAGGCATCGAAAATGAGTTCTCCGATGATTTGGAAATAGTGAAAACGTTCCAGTACTCTTTTAGAAAAGATTGGGAGCACGGTGATAAATTTGGAAACGACATCGTCTTTCATGTCACACCGGATTTGCAGTCAGTAAAAAATCCGGAAAATGACGACTGGGCAGCCGTGCCCGCCTCTCAGTTGACAATCAGTTCCAACATCAACAGCAACCTGCTTCCCCTTCTAAAAGACGGCAAGCTTGAAACACGGTGGAGCACCGATACATACAAAAGGACCGGGGACTATCTACTTGTCGAAAGCTCCCAGCCGCTTGACCACCCGATGGTCTCTTTGTCGCTCGGGCCATCGGCCAACGATTTCGCTATCGATTTAAAAATTGAGATCTCAACTGACGGCAATCAATGGCAGCGCATAGAGAATGGATATCTGATGTCCGAATTTCTGGATAAGCTGTTCAAAATCCCGACCGATATCGTACAGAAGATTTATATCCGGCAGAAAGACGTCAAGTACATCAAACTCACACAGGTAGGAAACTCCGACAGATTCTGGTGGTCGGTAGCAGAGCTGGAAATTTCACAAGCCAAATCCGATTTGAACTCAATTTCGGATTCAGCCATCAACTTTGAGTAGCAAAGGAGAAAGGAACAAAAAATGCTTGGGTCTATAAATCATTACTCCCATTTTCAGGAGGCCCTCAATGAAAAAAATATGGTGGAA
>CBFDBS010000373.1:0-1977 GCA_965603105.1 uncultured bacterium | reverse complement strand
CCCCTATCAAGAGTGTCGGCAGAAAGCCGAAAAGATGCCCTTTGAGGTCCGCGAAGAGCTTGTTAAAACGGCCATGCTTCGCATGGAATTTTATGATTCCGTGCTGCGGGAGTTTGAACAAGTGGATCTGGTGTTCGAACTCGTTTTGTCCGCAACAGCCTTTGCTCAGCTCAAAAGACACAGGATGGCCACGCTAACATCCCAGGCCTATGATCCCGGTTTGGGTGTCACGATGCCGCCTGCCCTTAAAGACATTGGGGCCGAACAGGAAATTTTGGATGTCGTCGACCGAACCGATGGCGTCCATGCTCGGCTGAAGCAAAAAATCCCCGTCGGTGCCGATTACATCTTGACCAATGCTCACAGGAGGAGGGTTCTGCTCAAGGTGAACGCCAGGGAATTCTACCACATTTCCAGACTGCGCGAAGATGCCTCAGCCCAGTGGGACATCAGGGACATCAGCCGGGAAATGAGCAAGCAAGCCAAAAGAGTGATGCCTCTGACCTGTCTCTTGGTGGGGGGCAAAGACAGTTATCCGCAACGTTTCGAAGAGGTTTTCGGCCATCCTCCCCGGATGAAGCCTCCGCAGGAGTAAGCGCCGGAGTCTTCTGTCTTTATCCCGGGATGGAAGTGTTTTGAAAATCAGATCGAAGCCCGGCTCGATTCCGATGACTTAAGACTTGTTTCGAATCAGTTTATAAAATTTTCTTTTGCCGATTTTAAGGACGGCTGTATCTTCTTGTGCCAAGGCAATCGTCAAACCGATGTCTTCAATTTTCTGGCCGTCGATGGAGATTCCGCCCTGCCGAACCAGGCGCTTGGCTTCGCCACGTGATGGCAGAATCCCGTTATCGACCAGAAGATCCAGAAGCGGGACATCTGGAGCCTTCAGTTCGATGATCAACATCTCGTCGGGAAGCTCCTTTTTCTTAAAAATTCTGTCGAACTCCTCGGCCGCCTGTCGGGCCTTTTCTTCTCCCCAAAAATCGGCCACTATTACTCCTGCCAGCCGGGCCTTCAGGTCTTTTGGATTGAGATTGCCCTTCTGAATCTCTGCTTGCCATTTTTCTATTTCCGAAGATGAGATATCGGTCAGCAGTTCGTGATACCGGAACATGAGCGGATCTGAAATGGACATGATTTTTCCGAAAATTTCTGCCGGTGGTTCGTTGATGCCAATGTAGTTTTTCAGAGATTTGCTCATTTTTTCCACGCCGTCCGTTCCTTCCAAAAGGGGCATGGTCATGACGATTTGAGGTTCCTGCTGGTATTCCCGCTGGATATCCCGTCCGACGAGAAGGTTGAATTTCTGGTCGGTCCCGCCCAACTCGACATCGGCTTGTAGGGCGACGGAATCATATGCCTGCATGAGAGGATAGAGGAGTTCGTGCGAGGAGATGGGTTGTCCGTTCTTGAGTCTAATGGAAAAGTCGTCCCTCTCCAGTATCCTGGCGACGGTATATTTGGCCATTAGATTGATGATCTCGAAGCTTGTCAGTTTTCCAAGCCAGCGGGAATTGAAGTCGACTATGGTTTTTTCGGGATCGAGAATTTTAAAAATTTGGGCTTTGTACGTCTCTGCGTTTTTATTGATCTGTTCCCGGGTCATCGGAGGCCGTGTTACGGATTGGCCGGATGGGTCTCCGATCAAACCCGTAAAATCACCGATTAGAAAAATCACATCATGACCGAGATCCTGGAAGTGTTTCATCTTCCTGATAAGAACAGTGTGGCCGACGTGAATATCAGGAGCAGTCGGATCGAATCCTGCTTTAACTCTAAGGGGTTTGTTATTTTTGACGGAACGGGCAAGTTTGGCTAAAAGCTCTTTCTCCTGAATGATTTCTACGGTTCCTTTTTTAAGATACTCAAACTGTTCTTCGATTGATTTCTTCATCCTCTCCTCACAGCCTCATCCGGTGATCTTGGAAATGAGTCATTTTAAATGATTTCATTGAAAGTTGGCAAGTCTTTGGG
>CBFDBS010000372.1:0-2034 GCA_965603105.1 uncultured bacterium | reverse complement strand
TATAAATCATTACTCCCATTTTCAGGAGGCCCTCAATGAAAAAAATATGGTGGAAAGGTCTGTTACTTTTGATTCTGGCGGCGAGCTTTCTTTTGGCACAGGAGGATGAAATGTTCAACGGGCTTTATCTCAGCCTCGGCAACCTGTCCCGTCTATCCCATGCCAAGTCCCGGTCTATCAGTCCGGAAAACTTCAGCGGAGAAAAGGGAAAGGGGGGCATGTCGATGGACGGGCTGGCCAAAAATGCCGCTCGAGACTTGGGTCAGGGGTGGAAGGTTTCTCCCTATGTCAAGATTCAACCGAAAGAGACCTTTGTCATGGCCGACATCCAAGGCCCGGGGGCCATCCAGCAGATCTGGATGACACCGGCCGGAAACTGGCGCTTCTCGGTTCTCCGCTTTTACTGGGATGGAGAAAAAGAACCTTCGGTCGAAGTTCCCGCCGGCGATTTTTTTGCCAACGGATGGGGGAAATTCGCCCAAGTCTCATCTCTTCCTGTTTGCGTCAATCCCGGAAGCGGATTCAACTGCTACTGGGTGATGCCCTTCCACAGGTCCTGCAAAGTTACGATGGAAAACCTGGATGAGAAGGAAATGACTCTTTATTACCAGATCAACTACACGCTGACCGAAATTCCCGATGACGCGGCCACCTTCCACGCCCAGTTCCGGCGAGTCAATCCCCTTCCCTACAAATCCGACTACACCATCGTCGATGGAATCGAGGGCTGGGGCCACTTTATCGGAACCTACATGTGCTGGCAGGCCAACAACACCGGTTGGTGGGGAGAGGGCGAAATCAAATTTTTCATCGACGGAGACCAAGACTTTCCTACCATCTGCGGCACAGGAACGGAGGACTATTTTTGCGGCTCTTACGGATTCACGACTAATGGAACATATCAAGAGTACACCACACCCTATGCAGGCATGCCTCAGGTCATTTCGCCCGACGGCCAGTGGCAGTCCCAGCAACGCTTCGGCCTCTACCGCTGGCACATCATGGACCCCGTCCGGTTCGAAAAGGATCTCAAGGTGACTATTCAGGCTCTGGGTTGGCGTTCAGGCGGACGCTATCTTCCTCTCCAGGACGATATCTCCTCGGTGGCCTTCTGGTACCAGCAGGAACCCCACGCCCCTTTCCCCAAACTCCCCAGTAAGGATGAGTTGGAAATCATTTAAAATGAACTGTTAATGTTTCGTACAGTTTGCCAGGAAAGGCGTTTTCGATCTCTTCGATTGTTCTCAGGCCGAAGATAAAGGCCAAAGTGATCGGATCTGTTCTGTATTCGGTATGCCCCTCATAAAATCCATAGCGCATGATGAAATAGGGTTCCATTTCACCGGTATGAATATTGGAGAGTTTGTGGATCAGCTCGCCCTGCTGTTCGTCGCTCAATTCTGAATATTTCTCCTGGAGGAAAGCCCTTTCTTTGTCCTCCAACTCCCTGCTGATATAGATATGATAGCCGCCGTAGATTTCATCATCAAATATGGACTCCTGCCATCCTTTGGTTGTATTGACTTCAATAAATATCTTCTTGCCGTTGTAAAGGAAATAATCGATGTCCTCCCAGGGTCTCATCTCATCGAAGTAGACTTCGGTGTGTTTGAACACAAGATTGACAGCATGGAACAGGGCTCTGGCCAGTCGGGGGTGAGTCAATTCTATTTTTTCAACCAGTCGGTTGTCGCCGATCAACACGGAGATGATATTTTCATCATGGCTCATGAATCCTGCGCCTGAGGAGCATCCGGGACGACCGTTATCGGATATTTCCGAGATGGAAATCCCGGTGATTGTCTTTGTTGTTTTCAATTCGTCTTCCGAATGGAGCCCTATCCGAGCCAAGGTCGGAAAATCTAAAGCATCGATTTCCATCTGTCTTCCTCTGCCGGATCTGGCATAAACATAGGGATCGCCATTCTCTAGAGTGACCGGCACAAGAGTGTATTTTCCTTCTTGAGTGAAGGCGGTAACCGTCTCTATGCCTGAAGCTGTCCAAAGAGGGGAAGGAATATCTGGCTTATCCTC
>CBFDBS010000371.1:0-2034 GCA_965603105.1 uncultured bacterium | reverse complement strand
AATAGATACCGCAGGGACCGTATTGTGATTCTTTCAATCGATCCTCCCGCCAAAACAGATGAAGCTACAGAGGCATGGTAGTCAATCGAAGCCAGGATATCAATATCAATTGTTCTCCCAAAAGAATTGGGGCCTGTCCCCAATTTTGGCGGATTGACGTTTTGACCCTGCCTGTGTTATTGCTAAGTTTTCTTCTCAGTCAAAGAAAGGAAGGACAGCTATGCCACCAAAAATCATCCTGCACAACTCAGTCAGCCTCGACGGATCATTCGTCAACTTCGAACCGCACATGGGACTCCATTACCAGATAGCGGGGCAGTACAAACCGGAAGCTCATCTCATCGGTTCAAACACCATCACAAAAGGCATTGAACTCTACGGGGAAGGAGTCCCTGACGAAGAAGAAACAGACTTTAAGAAACCGGCAAGAGAAAAAGGGCTCCCCTTCTGGGTGGTTGTGGATACA
Source organism: uncultured bacterium (assembly GCA_965603105.1). Taxonomy (GTDB): domain Bacteria; phylum Acidobacteriota; class Aminicenantia; order Aminicenantales; family Aminicenantaceae; genus CBFDBS01. The sequence continues at coordinate 1,568 of CBFDBS010000371.1, read as the reverse complement.
AAAGGAAGTTGCAAAGGATTGCTCCACACCTGCAGACAGTTCGAGTTCTGTAAGGATGTGATCGTCTTGATCTCGGAGGAGACACCCAAAGATTATATCGATTTTTTGGAAGAGAGAAACTATGATTTTCATAAAGTCGGTCAAAAACATGTTGACCTGAAAAAATCTCTTGAACTTCTTGAAGAAGAATACGGAGTCAAAACTGTACTGGCGGACACAGGTCGGATTCTAGGCAATCTACTTCTGGATTTGGGTTTGGTCTCGGAAATCAGTCTGCTGGTCCATCCCCTGATTACCGGAATAAAAGGCCAGAACCTTTTCAGCCGCATCGAAAACGCCATAAAGGTGAAACTGATCAAAAAAGAGATTCTAGAAGAGAACTACCTGTGGCTTGTTTATCAGGTCATTTAAGGGAAGTATCCGCATCCCGGATGTCCTCGTGAGGATGTCATTTCTGATTTGTACGCTGGGCCTGCCTTCTTATTAGAACTCGACCAGCCCGGCCAGCTTCAGAATCTCGATATAGTTGATAATGCTCTCCAGTTTGGATTCGCCGGAATATTGAGCATCGAGCATTTTCTTTATCTCCAATACACTCCGTTTCCCATCGATCAAAAGCTGAAGTTCACTCGCGTTGGTGATATTCCCTCTCCCTGAATAAGGATATTTGGCCGCTTCCTCTTTGGGGACCTGAGTGATGAGATTTCTGTATTCACGGTAACCGCCCTCTTTAACCTTGGCGGTCGGTATGGGGACGATCTTGGCCGCTTTCTGCTCCAGATCTGTCAACTGAATCTTCACCGGTTTGATGCTGAGTTTTGCGGCCGTCATCTCCATATGCAGATCGAGGGCCTCCAGGTGGGCTTTTCCGACTGTATCGGCCGTCTTCTTCATTTTATCGATATATTTTCCGATTCCGGCCTTGTTTTCGGCCAGCTCGAGGACGGAATCGAGCGTCGCTTTTTCGTTGGCCAGGGCCGCTTCGAGCTGGTCCACTGCCGACTTATAGGAAGCGGCGAGTGTCTCCGCGGATGCTTTGTTGAGCATTTCCAGACCGACGATGAATTGATGTCCCAGCCGGCGGGTTCCGTTGCTGGCTGTTTCCCCGGCAATCTTTATGGCCATGTTGTCGTCGGCGCTGGCAACGGTATAGGCGGCCGCAGCGCCGATAATCGCTACGCGTTTCATCTGCGTCGGATCGGCTTTGTCGACCCTGTCTCCGGACGTGTGATACCACTGATCGGGCCAGACGATCATCATCACTCCCGGCACCTGGACTCCCCAATCGTTGAAGACCTCGTGGTCTGAAGCCCCGTAATGGGTTTCGATGGAATAATAGAAGGGTTCATCCGCGCCGGAAGGAGCGATGGTTCTGTAGGGGACCCTCTCTGCGCCGCTTCGGTTTTGAATGCGCTCCCTGCTTCCTTCGCCGATGAAACGGTAGTAGTTTTCCATGACATCGTTGATATAATGGGCATTTCCGTAGGTGGTCCTCATCATACACATGAAGCCATTATTTAAACTGAGCCACTCTCCCACCATATCCATATTGATATTGCAGAGGGTTT
>CBFDBS010000370.1:0-2037 GCA_965603105.1 uncultured bacterium | reverse complement strand
CTCACTCTCCGTATCGACACCAAACACCGTAAGGATGAAATCGGAGCCCTTGTGGAGACTTTCAACAGCATGATCTCCCGGCTTGAAAAATCCGTCAATAAAATCCGCCAGTTTTCCGGCGATGTTTCCCACGAACTGCGCACACCCCTGACCATCATCCGGGGAGAAATCGAGGTGCTGCACAGGAAGGACAGGCCAAAAGAAGAATATCTGAAAACTATGAACAGCGTTCTGGAAGAATCACAGAGGATGGAAAAAATCATCAACGACCTTCTCTTTCTGTCCAGAGTCGAAGCCCTGGACAAATCCAAATTAAGCCATAATGTTCATCTGGAGGAAATCGTCAAACTCATCATCGAGAGCAGGTGGCCAGCCTTTGAAAAAAAAGGACTCAAACTCATCGCCGAAAATATCGAGTCGACTCTCATCAAAGGGAATGTGGACCTGCTGGAGAGAATGGTCGCCAATCTTTTCGACAATGCCATCCGCTACACTCCTGAGGGGGGTACGGTCGAGGTCGTACTGTATGCAAAGAAGGGCAGGGCTCGGCTCGAAATCCGCGACACAGGTATCGGCATTCCTCAAGAATCGCTTCCCTTTATTTTCGACCGCTTCTTCGTCGTCGATAAATCCCGGTCCAAAGAAACAGGGGGATCCGGCCTCGGTCTTTCCATCGTCAAGTGGATCGCCGATAACCACAAGGCAAAAATCGACGTTTTAAGTCAAATCAACAAAGGAACAACTTTTGTCATCGAGTTCCCTTCCCTTTGAAAATCTGATAGAAATATAAACCTGACAGATTCAAAGCAATATCAGATAGAAAGCTCATTGTGAGCCTTCCTCAAAGAAGGAGTAACGAATGACAGAATCCTCAACAAAACAATCCATAGGCATTCTCATCGCCCTGGGTTCAATTTGGGGGCTTTCCGAAGCCGCCTTGGGTATGGGGCTGAGAAGCTGTGCCGCCATGGTCTCCGGATCCATTATGACCGGAGTGGCTCTCTTTTTTATGGCTGCTGGCTGGGCCGTTTCCAAAAAATATTGGGGCGTATTTCTGATGGTCGTCCTGGCGGCCTTTTTTAAAATGTTCGACGCTTTGCTTCTCTCCCTGCCCTTGAATCACGGCGCCATAGGCAATCCGATCTTCGCCTTTTTTATGGAAGCTCTCGCCCTGGTCGTCCTCCTTTCCCTGCTCAAGGATAAGCTCACCAAAAAGCCCATCGGCCAGGCTTTGCTCGGAGTGCTGGCTGCTGTTCTGGCCGTCAATCTCTTCCCTCTGGTCAGATACGCCACCGGGGTTCCGGCCTGTGTCGCCCCTGGAACGGGTTATCCCCTTTCTCTTTATTATATTCATTTCGCCGTGCTGATCTCTTTCATCACCGTGCCCCTGGGTTTTGGTGCCGGGGCCAAGATCTCGGCCTTTCTATCCCGACCAACCGGTATCCAAAGTGTGAGGAAAATAGAGCAGCTCCTCTCCCCTGCCGTGCTGATACTCAGCCTATTGATTATCACATTCCTTCGTCTGGTTTGATCCGGCCCAGCCGAATGATCTTTCAATTAAGGAGGATGGAATGAGCACAACCATTCGATTCACTTTGAACGGCCAGTTAAAAAGTATCACCAAGGACCGCGAACGCATGCTCCTCTGGGTGCTGCGTACAGACTTCGACCTGACCGGCACCAAGTACGGCTGCGGCGAAGGCTACTGCGGTTCCTGCACCGTGCTGGTCGACGACAAGGCCGTCCGCTCCTGCCAGACGCCTGTCAAAGATGTGGACGGCAAGGAAGTCTTGACCATCGAAGGCCTTTCAAAAAACGGGAAGCTGCATCCCCTGCAGGAGGCCTTTATCAAATACGACGCCCTCCAGTGCGGCTACTGCACTCCCGGTATGATCCTCAATGCCTACAGCCTGCTCGTGAAAAATCCCACTCCGACACGCCAGGACATCCTAGACGGGATGGAAGACAATCTGTGCCGCTGCGGCGCCCACACACGCATCATCCAAGCCATTCAGGCCGCAGCTCAGGAAATGAAGG
>CBFDBS010000369.1:0-2044 GCA_965603105.1 uncultured bacterium | reverse complement strand
CTTCTGTATAAAAGGAATCCAAAATGCCAAAAAAAATGACAGTTTCGATTGTTTTTTTAGTCGGCCTCGCCTGGGTGCTTTCTTCCCTCGGCTGCAGCCTATCTACGACAGCCAACTTGGACCCCGACAGTGAATCCTTCTATGAGTATGCCACGTTGATCATGACTAAACAGGAAAAGGATATCTTTAAACACCTCCCCGATGATGCGTCCCGAAAAGAATTTATTGTCGATTTCTGGGACAAAAGAGACCCCGATTTGTCCACCGAATTCAACGAATTCCGAGAGGAGTTTTTCCGGCGCATCGAATACGCCAATGACCGGTTCAAAGAGGGAATCCCCGGCTGGAAGACAGACAGGGGAAGGATGTACATCTACTTTGGCGAACCGGACCAGGTGGACTACCGCCCTATGGTCGACAATCCCCAGCAGAGGGGTTTCGCGGGTTATATCCTCTGGATTTATTACCGCTATAGCTTTGGCATCATGTTTGTGGACAAACATGGGAACAACTCCTACACCTTCGAACCGTATGTCGGCGACTTTGGACAGGGAGGGGGGATCGTCGGAGATTTCTTCCAAGCTATGGAAAGGGCTCAGTTCGGCCTGCCCCCCAAATCCACCCGGTTCGATGAGAAGTATCTGGATTTTGACTTGAAATTCGACAAAGAAACAAAGGAATTCAGGATTTTGATTCCAGCCGATTCCGTGACTTTTATCTCCGAGGCTGACCTCCTTCGGGCCGAGTTTGATTTTCTTTTTGTGTTTCACAGGAAGAAAAGCCCTGAAAAAATGAGGTTTGAGGAAAGCCGCCTTTTTGAGGAAACGGAAGAAGAAACCGTTGGGCTGAAGAAAATCGAGATGTCCTTTTCTTTTCCCGGATTGAGCTCCGGTAAATACTATGTCGATGTGGTCATTACCGGCAAAGAGAACAACGGGAGGGCCAGGAAAATTTTCGACATCAACTACTGAATGAAACCGTTCTTTGGCGTCATACTGCCTGAACTCCAAACCTGTCTAAGAGTCAAGAAGATGACTGGCTGTGGAACACAGGATTGAAATGAACCGCCTACTTCACCTCGATCTGGACGGTCTTTATCGTTGAAACCTCTGAGAGTTTGTCCAAGATCTGTATCGAGAAGGTATAGGTTCCGGGTTCCAAATCCCTCTCTTCTTGTTTTTCAGTAGTATTTCCTTCCTCATCCGTTGTCTTGATGAGGACGGTCTGTTTCATGGGGAGCGGCAGGCTGACGACGGGGCGCTCGGCTGACTGGGTGGCCCAGCGGATTAATGTTTCCTCTCCCGAGAGGATTGAATAGTCGATTTCGAGGTCGACTTTGGTGGGATCGTCTGTTCTGGGTTGAGCTCCGAAGATGAAGAAAAAGATGTCCAGCGCTTCTCCCGGATTGAAAACGTGATCGAGGTTAGGTTCAATCTGAAATGCGCCATAGGTAAAGATTCCCTTATGCACAGATACGGTCTGCTCGACGGCTGCCATCTGTTCCATCCTCTTGGCGAAAAAGACAGGAGTGATGCCCAGTTCGTTTACGAAAGCGGCCGGATTCGGGAGACTGAACTCGAAATACTGGATGCCGATTGTCTGCAGGTCTTGTGAAGCGATAGCCAGAGCCAGCATGTAATTTCCGGCAGGCAGCGGGTACCCGATCGTATAAAATTCTTCGGCTTCTGCATCATATGAGGCTCCTGCCGCTTTTTGGTTAAAAGGCACGTAGACGTCTTTTTCGTATGGGCCGTCCAGTTGTTTGAAATGAAAAAAGAGATTATTGAGGGCGACCAGTTGAGTGGGAACGGTCTGGAAGGAAGTTTCTTCTTGCTTTTTTTCTGCAGGGGCTGCCTGGGCGGCCATGTCTTTGAATCCCAGATCCGCGTTTTTGCATTTGAAAAAGAAAATCCCATGGAGATTTTGAGGGACACTGGTCTGGAGATAAAGGAGCTTGATAATATCGAAGGGTATATCGGTGCGAGCTGTCTGGGTGCTCATCCCCTGTAGCATTAGAGCCTTCACTTCCTGTGGAATGATTTCT
>CBFDBS010000368.1:0-2074 GCA_965603105.1 uncultured bacterium | reverse complement strand
AATACGATCTGCAGCAGCTCAGGTCGATCCAGGATTGGTATTTGAAGTATGAATTGGCCAGCGTTCCCGGTGTCAGTGAAGTGGCCAGCGTGGGCGGTTTTGTCAAACAGTACCAGGTCGAAGTGGATCCTTTGAAGCTGCAAGCCTATAACATCCCCCTCCAGAATGTCCGCATGGCCATCAAGCGCAGCAACAACGATGTGGGCGGCCGTCTTTTAGAGATGGGGGAGACGGAATTTATGGTCCGGGGGCTCGGCTATATCAAGTCCATTGAAGATCTGAAGAAGGTCCCGGTGGGCATGGGACCGAACAACTCCCCGCTACTTTTGGAAGATATCGCCGATGTTCATCTGGGTCCCGAGCTCAGGCGCGGGATCGCGGAGTGGAACGGAGAAGGGGAAACGGTCGGCGGTATCATCATCATGCGCTTCGGTGAAAATGCCCTCCAAGTCATCGACGGAGTGAAAGAAAAGCTGGAAGATTTGAAAAAAGGCCTTCCCGAAGGTGTAACGATTGAAACAGCCTACGACCGTTCCTCTCTGATCAAACGGGCAATATCCACTCTGAAGGAAAAACTGTTAGAGGAAGCGATTGTCGTGGCTCTGATCATCCTTGTCTTTCTGTTTCATCTGCGGAGTGCATTTGTGGCCATCTTCATTCTGCCCTTAGGCGTTCTGCTGGCTTTTGTCGTCATGAGGGCTCAGGGATTGAATGCGAATATCATGTCGCTGGGAGGGATCGCCATTGCCATTGGAGCCATGGTGGACGCTGTCATTGTCATGATCGAGAATGTCCATAAACACATGGAGAAGGAGCCGCCTGAAAAAAGGAAAGATCACTGGGGCCTCATTGTCAAGGCCTCAAAAGAAGTGGGCCCGGCTCTTTTTTATTCGCTGCTCATCATCACGCTGTCGTTTTTGCCGGTTTTCTCGCTTCAGCAGCAGGAGGGGAGGCTTTTTAAACCTCTTGCCTTCACCAAAACCTATGCCATGGCCGCCTCGGCGTTGCTGGCTATCACAGTCGTTCCTGTGCTCATGGGATATTTTATCCGGGGAAAGATCCGGCCGGAGAACAAGCACCCTCTCAGCCGGATTCTGATCGGAATCTACAGGCCCGTGATTCATTTTGTGCTGAAACACAAAATCGCGACGATTGTCGTGGCCTTGCTGATCGTTCTCATCAGCTTCTTTCCGCTTTCGCGGCTCGGAGGGGAATTTATGCCCCCTCTCGATGAGGGAGATCTGCTCTACATGCCGACGACATTGCCCGGAATATCCATCACCAAAGCGAAAGAGCTTCTTCAACAGACGGACAAGATCATCGCCGGCTTCCCCGAAGTGGAGTCCGTTTTCGGGAAAATCGGCCGGGCCGAAACGGCAACCGATCCGGCCCCTCTGGTCATGATCGAAACCACAATCATGCTCAAGGATAAAAAGGAGTGGCGGCCCGGGATGACGATGGAAAAACTGACCGAGGAGCTGAACGATGCCGTCCAGTTTCCGGGCTTGACGAACGCCTGGACCATGCCCATCAAAACACGGATCGACATGCTGAGTACGGGCATCAAGACTCCGGTGGGGATCAAGCTTATGGGGCCCGATTTACAGACGCTCAGTGATTTGGGAGCGAGAATTGAAGCCGTTGTCCGCACTATACCGGGAACGGCCAGTGTGATATCAGAACGGGTGACGGGTGGAAATTATCTCGATTTTGTCATCGATCGTGAAGCATCCGCCCGGTACGGCCTGACGGTAGGAGATGTCCAGGACGTGATTATGTCGGCTATCGGCGGGATGAATGTGACCACAACGGTGGAGGGGCTGGAGAGGTACCCTGTCAATGTCCGCTACAGCCGTGAACTCCGCGATAATCTGCCTGCCTTGAAAAGGGTGTTGATTCCGACTCCGACCGGGGCTCAGATTCCACTCGGCCAGGTGGCGAATTTCCAGATCAAAAAGGGCCCCGCAGCCATTAAGAGTGAGAATGCCAGGAGAACTGCTTGGCTGTATGTGGATTTGAGGAATATCGATGTCGGTTCGTACGTGAAAATGGCGAAAAGAGTCGTGGACACTAC
>CBFDBS010000367.1:0-2212 GCA_965603105.1 uncultured bacterium | reverse complement strand
GAGTACCAGTATTATCCTCAGCACGGAGGCCGATTCACCGGGGATCCGGCTTATTTCAAGCATATCAAGGGAGCGGCCCGGGGAATGATGGACAAAGCGGCCATGAAACCGGAGGATTTCGCCTACGTCATTTTTCATCAGCCCAACGGGAAGTTCCCCTTGCGGGTGGGAAAAATGTTGGGATTTCGGAGAGAACAGATCGAACCGGGCTGGCTGGTCAATAAATTAGGAAACACCTATTCGGGTTCATCACCCCTGGGATTGACGGCGACTCTGGACATCGCTCAATCCGGGGACAAAATCCTGCTTGTCTCCTACGGTTCCGGAGCCGGCAGCGATGCTTTCATCTTCGAGGTCACTGACCGCATCGATGAGGTCAGAGACCTGGCCCCGAAAACCCGAGTTCTTCTGGACAGCAACAAGAACTATCTGGAGTACGGCGAATACGCCAAGTTCCGGCATAAAATCAGGAAGGCGCAATAGGAGGATAGAATGAGAGACGTAGCTGTAATTGGTGTTGGGATGACCAAATGGGGAGAACTCTGGGAAAAATCGCATCGCGATGTCTTTGTCGAATCAGCCCTTCTGGCGCTGGACGATGCCGGGATAGACCGGTTAGACTCCATGTATGTGGGTTCCATGTCTTCAGGGCTCTTCGTCGGTCAGGAACATATTGCGGCCATGATGGCCGATTATCTCGGTCAGGCTCCAATCCCTTCGACAAGGGTCGAATCGGCCTGCGCTTCCGGCGGTCTGGCCCTCAGACAGGGATTCATCGATGTCGCCTCGGGCATGAATGACATCGTCCTGGTCGGAGGCGTGGAGAAAATGACCGATGTCGGGGGCAACGAAGCCACTTATGCTCTGGGGACGGCCGCAGACCAGGAGTATGAAGGTTACCACGGGATCACCTTCCCCGGTCTTTATGCCCTGATGGCTGTCGCTCATATGGGAAAGTACGGTACAACCAGGGAGCAACTGGCCATGGTGGCCGTCAAAAACCATAAAAACGGATCCAAAAATCCTCTGGCTCAATTCCCTTTTGAAGTCTGTGTCGAGGATGTTTTGAATTCGGTGATGGTGGCCGATCCGCTGCGAATACTGGACTGTTCGCCGATCACCGATGGTGCGGCCGCCGTCATTCTCTGCCCGGCCGATAGAGCCAAGGAGATGGGCAAGCCAGTTATCAAAATCATCGGGACCGGCCAGGCCACAGACTCCATCGCGCTGGCCCAAAGAAAAGATCTCACCTGGTTGGAATCAACCCACCTGGCGGCCAAACAGGCCTATGCCATGGCAAATAAATCACCCAAAGATATCGATATCCTCGAAGTCCACGACTGCTTCACTATCGCTGAGATCTGTGTCACGGAGGCCGTCGGCTACTTTGAGAAGGGCAAGGGCGGTGAGGCCGTCGAGAAAGGGGTCACATCTTTGGATGGAGAGAGGCCGGTCAATACAAGCGGCGGGCTGAAATCCAAAGGGCATCCCGTCGGAGCAACAGGAGTCGCTCAAGTGATCGAAATCGTCAAACAGCTCCGGGGGGAAGCAGGGGAGAGGCAGGTGGATAAGGCAAGAACCGGAATGACTCAGAACATGGGTGGCAGCGGAGCCAGCACACTCGTGCACATTTTTGAGAGAGAATAGGGAAGGAGGATAGAATGTCGACACCTTCAAGATACTGGAGAGAAATTCCTCAACGATATAGACTGGAAGCCGGCAAGTGCAAGGGATGTGGAATGGTACTCTTTCCCCCCAGACTTATCTGTCCGGAATGTCACGGTCGGGAATTCGAACCGACCAAGCTGGCCCATAAAGGAAAGGTCCTCACTTACACGGTCATTCGGGTTCCCCCGCAGCAATTTGTCGATTTGTCTCCCTTTGCCGTCGGAATCGTCGAACTGGATGACGGTGTGCGTCTGACCGGACAGATCGTCGACTGTGATTTTTCCGACTTGAAAATCGGACAAAAAGTGAAGATCGAGTTCAGAAAAATCTACGATGTCGGTGAATCCGGCGTGATCTGCTACGGCTACAAATTCGTTCCTGATTTCTGAGCAGCCGTTCATTTGACACAGGCGTTCACCAGGTGTTTTCTCTGGCAATTGGGCCATATCTAACATATAATGAGACCGGCTGAACCGCCATGACGGTCCAGACCGTCGAAGGGATTTGTCTATGTACAGGATAGAAAGCAAAGTCGATACCCAGA
>CBFDBS010000366.1:0-2231 GCA_965603105.1 uncultured bacterium | reverse complement strand
TATGAGGCTCTTCGGTCTTGCCGAAATAAAATGCACTGAAGTTCTTCACACTCTGTTTCAGAGCTTCCACATTCTCCAAGTCCGTACTTTGCTTGGTTTTCATGGCCAGGACAAGAATTTCGTGACAGTGCTGAAGATTCTGGATGAGTTTTGGATAGTTGTCACTGTCTTCTTTGTCCGCCGGTTTCAGACGCTGAGTAAGGAAATACTGGCTGATGATGTGTTGGATCTCTTCCGCATGGTGCTCTTTGTTCATGACCCAGCGGACGATCTGATTCATATTCTGGGGATTCTCGGCTGAAAGGGCGATGATCTGCGTGATTGCCTTTTCGATCGTCATGATGTGCTCTTCGATCATGGCCAGTCTCAGCTGATCATTATAGATTCCGCAGGGGACTTCACAATGAGAAAAAAGAAAGGGACTCGACGCGGCCATAAGGAAAAAACAGAGAAGATAGGATACCCATTTTTTCATGTCTTGATCTCCTTTTCAATCCAATAACGGCTGGATTGTCAGGTTTCCGGAACCTGTTTTGCTTATAGAATACAAATTATATCCTATAATGTCTATAGAATAAGTTGATCGAGTGGAATTGAAGCTTACCGCGCCGCGCTCTTGAGAGCTTCCAGAATAAAAATTAGCTTTGTCAAAACGAGTGCACAAATTCTATAATAGAACCAAATCCAATGACAAAAACTGCGGGCTGTCAGAATGAGTTCGGGCGGATCGACAGTCTTTTACTCAAACATCCTCAACAGGCCTATGTGGACGAAGTCTCTGTCCGGAATCAGTGGCGGACTCTCGGCTATTCGGCCAGTCCGGACTTCGAAAAAGCGGCTGAAGAGTATGAAACATTTGTGACTCTTTTAAGACAACAGATTCCGGAACTTATTTTCCTGCCTATCAATGAGGAGACAGGTTTGGACTCCATCTATGTCCGTGATTCATCGGTGATGACCGGAAAAGGAGTGATATTGGCCCGGATGGGTAAAGCGGAACGCTGCGGAGAAGTCCAGGCTGTTCGAGAGTATTATTTGAGGTTGGACATCCCGATCATCGGGGCGATTGTTGATGAAGGCCGGCTGGAGGGGGGAGATGTTGTCCTCTGGGATAAAAAAACCGTTATTGTCGGCCAGGGATACAGAACAAATGCGGAGGGAATCCGCCAGTTGAGGGAATTTGTGGCCAATGATATCGAGGATTGTGTCGTCGTTCCTCTTCCTCACTGGGAGGGGCCAAAGGGAGTGATGCACTTGATGTCGTTGATCAGCCCGGTCGATAACGATCTGGCTGTCGTCTATTCGAGGCTCCTTCCGGTCCCCTTTCGAAACTGGCTGCTTGAGCGTTCAGTCGAGCTCGTTGAAGTGCCCGATGCGGAGTTCGATTCTCTAGGCTGCAACGTTCTGGCCGTTGCGCCGAGAAAATGCCTTATGGTCGAGGGAAATCCTTTGACCAGACATTTGCTTCTGGACAAGGGTGTAGAAGTCTGGGAGTACAGGGGAGCAGAAATTTCCTTGAAGGGAGCCGGAGGCCCGACCTGTTTGACCAGACCCCTCCACAGAAGTGGGTGAGGATTAGAGTTTTCCGATCGCCTTCATTTTGGACTCGACGGTTGCGTCTTTGTCCAGGCGGTGGTCGATCCTGAGATCGATATGGATCCTTTTCGCTCCCATGTTGACTAAAACTTTGTCTGTCTCTTCGATCAAAGTGAAAAGAGACTTCAGATCCGGGGATTCAATGACAGTGGACATGCCTCCTGTTAAACTTTTCAGACCGGAGCTTTCAATCGTGCGAATGACCTCTTTGACGTATTTGGAGACGGAAGAGCCTTCGCTGGTTGGGAAAATAGCTAACTCGGCTAAAATCATCGTTTAAAACCTCGTCGATTAGGATGAAAAAAAATGGTTCTCTCCCATTGTATCTTTGCCCACACAAAAAGGAAGAGATCCAATAAAATATTATCAGTTCTCTATAGATTGAACAAGGGATTGGGTCCCTGTAGGGTAGCATTCCCAAAGATGTGCCCTGATGATTGATTCGGGTGCCCGCAAGTATCTCAGATGATAAAATGCTATATTCCGGATTTTTCCTCCAAGGAGAGAATAGACATGAGGATATTGGATCGCAACCGATGAAGAGACATGTTTGCCTGCCGTTTTTGCTTGTCATTTGCACTCTATGCCTCCTTATTTCACCGGGCATGGCCCAGGAAAAAGATCCCTTGGACGGA
>CBFDBS010000365.1:0-2239 GCA_965603105.1 uncultured bacterium | reverse complement strand
TTCACGCCGGTTCCTACGAAAGCACAGGCGAAACCTACCTGCTTATTTTCGAGTGGCTGGCAGCCAACGGGATGGAGCCGGACGGCCCCATGCTGGAGAGGTATTTGACTATGCCCACTCCTGAGACGAGTCCCGAAAATATGCGAACAGAAATCTGGGTCCCTTTTAGATTGAAATAGAATCGCTCGGTTCATCCTCGCACCCTGCTCTTTTACTCTCCAGCAAACGATGGCTTGTCATCCGGAATGAGACAATTCCTATCAGCTATTGCACTTCATTCCTTTTTGGAAGTCCTTTTTAAAAAATAATCGCTTAAGTCCACATGAAGAATTAGATTGGCCTTTCCTTTTTCTAACCGTAAAACTTGACTTTAGGCTCGGGAAAAAGATATGTCAGTAATCCTAAGAGGCATCTAATCATGCGTATCGGACGTCTCATGAATCACTTGGACGCTGTCTCTTTCCTAGGAATCAACATTTGGGATTTCTGCTGTCGAAGTCTGTTCAAAGAGTACGGATTCCGGTTTTTTTCGAAGGCTGTCCTCCCCCATCCAGTGAAAACTTTAAGAGGACTGATCAGATACAGGACATTCCTCATGACAGAATCCTCCAGCCAAGACTCCCTTCCCCTGTCTCCAGTTAAAAAGAATGTTCTCCTGGAAAAGATTAGGGAAAATCCTTCAAATCTCCTCGTCGGACTTGGATTCTGCCTCAAACCCTTCCACTCAAAAATTCCCGATTCCTCATGTCCCTCGGGCAGGGCGAACCACGACTGCATCTATCTGGATAAAGGAGAGACTCGACCTGTTTGCTCAGGCTGCACCATCTTCAAAATATCCGAAAAATCGCTTGAGAGAGATTTCCGAGTTTATATCATGACTTCCGCCGGAGATATGGCCCATGATTTTCTGATCCCCCAAATCGTTTCAGAAAAATTCCCTTTGTCGCTTCTTTTCCTCTGTCCCTATTCCGTCCAGGCGATCCTCCCTGCACTCTTCATCTGTGAAGCCGAATCATTTCTTTTCCCTTACTCAAAAGGGAACTGCATAAACTATGAGCAATGGCGGAAGGCGGATCTGGGACACAAAGAGGAGGTGACCGAGTTGGATTCACCAACCTGGAAAAAGGTTCTGGATATTTTCGAAAAAATAGATGCCGCGGAACCGCGCCCTCGAAGCTTTAAAAGAGAGGGAAATATCTTTTTCCCCCGGGCTGAACCGATCTCCGAATCAACTCCACAAGTGTAGAAAGAGTGAGGTCATACCGCTGGCGGCCACTTGGACCGAGAAATTGTCTGCACCGTGGAAAGACAGGGCTTCAACAAATACCAGAACAAGAGACAACAGAAGCGACCCCAGGCCGGCATGGATAACGGCCATGCCGTAGAAAAAATGAAAAAAAAGAAAGGAAAGGACAAGGGAAACAATCAGGACGGATAAGCTGCCTTCTATTGACCTTTCAGAGGTTTTCACTTTCTTCAAACTGGGAACACTGTATTTGTGTTTTCCGAAGCGAACTCCGACTGGCTCGGCAACCGCATCGGCCGCACCGCAAAGGGCATAACCCATAACAGCGCAGGCTCCAAACAGCAGATTAGAAGTCAGCCCCCCGACAGCAGTTGCGACATAAGGGATAATGACAAAATACCCGCGTCGGGGAAAATCTTTCTCCCTGGCCATTGCCTCGAAGAAAAAATTCCCGTCGCCGGCTTTAACTGCCCAAATCACAAAAACTCCCATCCCTACACCAAGGACATTGACAGCCGGCATCCCACCCCACAAATGGAGTCCGGCCGCTGAAAAAAAAATGAAAAAATGGAAAAGTTTCCTCGTGTATCCCGTCGGCCAATTGGCATGGCGTTTGAGAGATCCGGCGAGACCTCCCCCGGCCAAAATGACAAAAGCGGACACAGACAAAACGCCCAGGATTTGGGGAAATGGAGGAAAAAGCCGAAGTAAAAATTCAGACAGATCTCTCATCGTTCAAAGAGAATATAATCTTAGAGGTTCTCTTCCATTGAGTGTGGGAAAAGACTTGGAACGGGTGAAGCGACATTGAAGATTTAGCCTTGGGAATGAGCTCATGGAGGGAATCCGAAGGGACGGCGAGCATGTATTGAGCCTGGCAGGGATTGTCGAAAGAGAGACAGGGGAATACCTGGCTATCTCTTGATGTAAGAGCTTTAATGCGAGTTGCGCAGCCGCCGAGAAGAGCGAATGGAGAATGGCGTTAAAAATCTT
>CBFDBS010000364.1:0-2256 GCA_965603105.1 uncultured bacterium | reverse complement strand
ATGACAATCCCAGACTATATGCCTTCCGAGTTTGAAACCGATGCCTTTTGGATCGTTCGACAAGGTGGAAAGCGCCACTTCTGGGAAGAGATCACCTATCGAGATCCGCTGAACAATCACATTCACGCCTCAATTCCAGGGCATCGCTTCGACGGACTCATTCAGAGACGACACCCAAATCCGATCCGCAGAACACACGGAGATGGGGGAAGATCAGAGGGCTGGACCTTTTACCTCGAGGAGATGTTTCTCCAAGCCGGGCTGCTGGACGAGCGCCCGCGCACCAAAGAACTTTTTTACATCGCTCAACTGAAGCGTGTGCTCAGAATCCCCGCCGAACTCAATATGCAGTCTGGAAAGTTCACTCTCGAGCAGGCCATCCAATTCCTGATGGACGAGGTTCCGCTGATGGATGGAAACCTGGCCCGCTATGATCTTCAAATCTATCTGCGCCGGCCGGCTTATGGAATGACTTATCTCACAGGGAAAATCCAGATGGAAAAGCTTCTGGCAGACCGGGCCCGCCAATTGGGAGAAAAGTTCGACCTGGGAGAGTTTCATGATCAGCTTCTATCTGCCGGACCGATTCCGCTCTCTCTCATCCGATGGGAAATGACGGGTCTCGATGATGAAGTGAAAATATTATGGCAAGAATAGGGATCAGGAGACAAAATTGAGAAAAATCCAATTGATATTGGCCCTTTTGATCTTAATTTCCGGTTCGGTCGTAGGGAATGAGCTAAAACTGGAAAAACTCTACCCGGATACACCTCTGATCGGAGTCCCGCCTCGGGACATTCTGTGGTCACCGGATGAGAGCCGGTGTGTCTTCCTTTGGAATGAAGATTCAGGCAGGATAAGAAATCTGTATTTATATGTGCCTGACTCCGTTTCAAAACCGCAGAGGCTAACCTCGTTCGACAGCCAGGGAATTTCGGGATTTTGCTGGGGACGCAGCAGCAGTGAAATTTTCTATCTGAGAGGAACATCTATCTTCGCTTTCAATATCGAAGACTTATCAGAAATAGAGGTTTACACCAACAAGAGGAGAATGAGGTCCCTTGCCCTTTCACCGGACGGCTCCTTTTTATGCTACCTTCAAGACGGCAACATCTGGATGTATGATTTTAAAAAAGAAATCGACACGCAGCTTACCGAATTCGATGCCGGGAAAGAAGGAATCAGCAGGCTGTCGTTGGCCCCGGATTCTCGACGGATCGCTTTTTATTTCCAAGAATCCACTGGAATCAGGCAGGTGGACATCCCAAGGTTTGAAAGAGAAAAGGTCAGCCTTCAAAAAGTGTCCAGGCCCTTTCCCGGAGATCCAAATAACCTCAGGAAAATTGGAGTTTTGGATATCAGGCAGAAAAAAGTCGGCTGGATTCCTCTGGAATTGGATACTGTACTTTCTTTCTCTTGGTCTCCTTCCGGGAAAAAGCTTCTGGTGGAGGAATCTGCCGAATATGCCGGCAAGAGGAGTATTTATGTGTGTCTGGCGGAAGACTTGAACACAGAGTTGGTCTTTCTTGAAGAAAGCCCTCTTTTCACCTTTTCCTGGATCTGGAGCTCCCAGTGGATAAACGACAATTCAATTGCCTTGACATCGGATCGGTCGGGCTTCTGTCATCTGTATTCTCTCAATCTGAATAACAAAGAGTTGAAACAGCTCACTTCCGGGGAATGGGAAGTCCTGCAAACGTTTCCTCTCAAGGGGGATGCTCTATATTTTATCTCCAATGCAGTACGGCCTGAGAATAGAGACCTGTTCAAAGTTTTCCTGAATAACGGGAATGTACAGAGGGTCACAGACAGGGATGGAGTTTACAGACCCTATTTATCAAAAACGGGAAAAAATATTTGTGCTCTTTTTTCCGACGACATGACGCCTTTTGACCTCTATTTTATCGATGACGGGACGCTGCGAAGAATAACTGAGTCCCCCACTCCTGAGTTTAATGAATATCAGTGGGTAAAAACTTCTTACCTGAATATTCAAGGCGAAGAAGATGGCGTCAAATTTAGAGCCAGGATGATGATCCCTCCGGATTTCGATCCCGGGAAAAAATACCCGGCCATTATCGGATCTGTATACTCCAATTCTGTTTTGAACCAGTGGGGAGGCCGCGATGCACATCCGACCTGGGGCCTGGATCAGTTCCTGGTTCAGGAGGAAAAATATATCCTGTTGAACCTGGACATGAGAGGAAGCCTCGGTTACGGCCGGAAGTTTCGGGAAGATATGTTCCAGGGATACGG
>CBFDBS010000363.1:0-2256 GCA_965603105.1 uncultured bacterium | reverse complement strand
GGCACTATTTCTGAAGACCGGCCTTTTCCTTGATCAGGTTCACCAGATCTAAAGCCCTCCTGTCGTTTTTTTCGGCCGCATCCCGGATGATATCCGTTTTTTTTGCGTCGATACCCGCCTCTTTGAGAATGGCCATCACTTTCTCAATCGGCACATTCAATTCAACAGCAATCTGTTCGATGGTTTTCCACCCGAATCCGCCGCCGCCCGCTCCCGCACCTCTGCCCTGGGTGCCCGCAACCCTGCTGTCGACCTTCTGCTTTGCTTCCACGGACAGGCCGGAACTGAGGAATGCATAGATTTGAGCGGGTGAGATGCTGTTTTTAGCTGCAATGTCGGCCACCTCAGCCCCAGGATCATCCACCTCAACACCCTTTGCTTGCAGGATACGCAGTGCTTCATCCAGAGGAATGTCCACCTGCCGGGTGAATTCATGCAGAGTCAAAAGCTCGGCATGGGGCACAAAAGGCTGGCTCCTGTTGTCCTCCCAGGAATTTTTCAGAAATTCCCCCAGGTCCATAATCGAACTGAAAGGGGGAATACTGGCGATGGTCAGCCCCGTAATGAGCAGTGTGACCACTACGGATATGGTCATCTCCGTTCTCATACGCAGGCCGCCGCGAATCTTTTGCTTGATATAGCTGAGGATGGGTTTCCAGTTGAAGTAAATATGAAGGAGGGCGAATATTAAAAAGACATATCCCAGAATGGTGTGAACCGCTCCCCAGCCTTGTTTGGTCAGTCCCCAGAGCTTCCAGTTGGTCCAGTTGGCCACCCGCCCGGGAGGCACAAAATAGAGGACGATCCCTGAGATGGTTTCCAGAATGAAGGACCAGAGCATCATCATAGCTGTGAAGGCGCGAATTTTGAATTGTTTCCTTTTCTCAGTCAACTTTTTCTCCTCTCGGCATCATATTAGCAGGTTATATGCCAATCCTAAAGCATGATTTTCAGAAACCGGAGACGAATAAAAGTGCCGAGTTCTCAGCAATAGGATTAAACCCATAAATCAATTTGACGACTTCTTTGATTTTTTCCCAATAAAGGCATTTAGCTCTTATAAAAAAAATGGAATTGATTTAGAGGTTCCCTTGTTTCCTGGAGTGATTCTGTAGCGTACGATGCTGAAGAAACCGTCCTCATCGGTTTCTATCTTCCAAAAGGCCATGTTTTCGATCGGGGTCACTTTATAGGAAGGATTTGGAAACGATCCGTCTCCCAAGATTTCGACGCGATTAATGAATTTCCCCTTATCATCGAAGACATCGAAAAACCGTTCTTCCATCTCTCTGTTTTCATTGAATGTCTGCACCCAAATGTTCCCTTCATCATCAGTAATGATGTTCTTGAAGGCCGGTTTGATTTTGGGGAAAGTGGTGTTCGTTTTGATATAATCCGGCGCCCCTTGAGTGACTTCCCTCGTATCGCCCCTCATGACCGCTATGGTGAACACGCCAAAATGCTGCTCTTTATCTTTTTCGTTGACTTTAACGGGCTGAAAATCGTGGGAGAAGGAAAACAGTTTTCCCTTATCCGGATCGTGGACTTCGATTTCATAGCTGTCTGAACAACCGAGGATAATGCGGCCATCCGGTGTGATGTCCCAGTAAACATATGGAGTGAAGGGTTGGGGGACATACATCCTCATCGGATCAGTTATCAGCGTTCTTTTTTGGAGTTTCGTCTCGTAAATTGTCTTTATGATTTCCAGATCGGCGGACAGTAAAAATATCCTGTACCACTGCTGCAGGACCTTATTGATTTCGACCTGCATTTCAGTCATGACGATCAAACGGCCGTCAGGAAGGATTTTCATCCCTTCCGTTCGCCCTTTCTCAGGAGCAATCTGCATGGAATTGATGAACCGCCCATCTTTATCCATAACTGAAAATCTTCGGTTTCTACTCTCCCAGACGAAAAGCCTGTCGCCGGCTATGTCGATGAAAGACGGAGAGTAGAGATCTCCGGGTCCCTGCCCCTGCTGCCCGACGAGTTTTATCAGTTTGCCTTCCGGATTGAAGATTTTGATGTCGTGGGCATCGAAGTCGCTGATGTAAATTTGTCCTTGGGAATTGGTGCATATTCCTCTCGGATTCCGAAAAAAGGCCTCTTCCGGAAAATCTTCGTCTGTGATGACCAGATCTTTTGTGAATCTGACTTTCCCGGATTTGTAAAGATCAGCCAAGGATTGATCGGTCGCTGAGGAGGAAACCGGGAGAATCAAACAAGCCGTCAAACACACGGCCAAAAAATAAG
>CBFDBS010000362.1:0-2261 GCA_965603105.1 uncultured bacterium | reverse complement strand
CGGATGAGGGAGTCGAGAGAAAAAAAATAAGAAATCCGGAACCTTTCATCTCCAAATTCCAGTTCCTCGATTCCAATGTCCTTGGTTTTCATCTCCCCTATTCTATTTTAGACGACCAGTTCATGCAACTCGCGTTTCTCAAATATTGCATGAACAGATTGTTTCTGCTATCTATAACAGCGGGAGAGACCCCATGAAGGATGAGTCCATCGTCAAACCTCCACCCCTGCCGGGATTCTCTAAGGAGAAAGTAGTCTGTATTCCCGGGGACACCCCCTCCCGTTTCATCTTCAAAAAATTTCAAAAGCGGATAAGGAAAACAAAGACCAAGCCTTTTGGAGAGATTTATCTACTGGAAGACAGGGTCATCCTTTACAGGTGTGTGGGAGCACCCACGACAGTGATGGCGCTCGAACGACTTGTGGCCTCTGGTGCAAAAGAAATCCTGTTCCTCGGATTCTGCGGCTCTCTCAATCCCGATATCAGGATACTCGAGGCTGTTTGTGTCACCGAAGCCTTTTCGGAAGAAGGGACATCGAAACATTATTTCTCCTCAGAAACACTTTTCCGTGCATCGACACGGCTGAAGACAGAAACAGAGACCGTCCTAAAATCTCGACAGCTCCCCTACCATTGCGGAACCGCTGTCTCAACCGATGCACCCTACCGTGAGACACAGGGATGGCTGGAAGACAAAATGAAAAAACGCATCGATGTGGTCGACATGGAAGTCTCCGCCGTGTTTGCCTTCGCTTCCTATTACCGCCTGCAGGCCGCCGCCCTGTTGCTCGTCAGTGACCAACTCTCAAGCCAAGGGCACATCATAGGATTTCATCAGCCGGAAACCGAGAAAAGGATAGAGCAGTATTTCCTCCCTTTTCTCTATGCTTAAAGATGAATTGAAGCTTTCGACACAATCGATTTTTTGGAGGAGGAGAACTCAATGAAGCCGAAAGTCCTGGTCAATCGCACTCTTTTTCCGGAAATCCTGGACTATCTCGCAGAGCATGTGGATTATGAATTGATCCCCTCAGAGGAAGTTTCGTCAAATGACATTCTTTTTGCCGCTATCCAAGACAAACAAGGACTTCTCCCCCTTCTCACGGACAGAATCGATAGACATCTTATCGATGCCGCGCCATCCTTAAAAATCATCGCCAACTGTGCTGTCGGTTATAACAATATCGACATCGAGTATGCCCGGAAAAAAGGAATCGTGGTGACCAATACTCCGGGAGTTCTGACCGAGGCGACTGCCGATTTGACCTGGGCCCTGATTCTGGCCGTTGCCCGGCGCATTCCCCCGGCCGAAGTTTTCACCCGAGCAAAAAAATTCAGCGGCTGGGAGTTGGATTTATTCCTGGGGCAGGATCTCGGCGGCAAGAGATTGGGCATCATAGGCATGGGACGGATCGGCAAAGCCGTGTCCCTGAGGGCTTTAGCGTTTCAGATGGAAGTTGTCTATACGGATCCGCACCGCCTCAGTTCCGAAGATGAAAAAAAACACAAAGCCAAAAGAATGGAACTGGAAAACCTGCTCAGGACTTCGGATATCATCACCATTCACACCAGCCTGACACCCCAGACTTTTCACCTCATTACCAAAGAAAAACTGGCCATAATGAAAAAAACCGCCATTCTCATCAACGTCTCCCGGGGACCGGTTGTCGACGAGGGGGCTTTAGCGGAAGCTCTCCACAAGGGAATAATTTGGGGAGCCGGCCTGGATGTATACGAAAATGAACCCCAAATCCATCCCGGACTCCTCAATCAAAAAAACGCCGTCCTTCTCCCCCATATCGGAAGTGCTACCCGGGAGACTCGGTTGAAAATGGCTATGACAGCAGCCACAAATCTCGTCCTGGCCTTAGAGGGGAAATCCCCTCCCAACCGGGTCGTTTGACACATACATGGTTCTTTTCCTTAAGATGAGTGCTTCTTTTCTAATTCCTTCCATGCTCAAACATTCGCGACCGACCGGCAGGGCCGCCTTCCCTCGTGGTCGGCTCGAGAAGGCTAAATCTTCAATGGTCGCTTCAGCCATTTCGATTATTTTTCCCACCCAAAATGAAAGAAAACCTTATAATATGCTTAGAGTCCTGGACAAAACTCTGATTCTGTTGTTAGTGCTCTGGGAGGAAGAACAAATGGCCGGACAGCTTTCGAGACGGGATCAGGACTTTTTTAATTTTTTATCTGTTGAGTCAAGAGTTTCGTTCATGCTGCCCGTCCGGTAACCTTCAAGATCGACCGTCACATAG
>CBFDBS010000361.1:0-2290 GCA_965603105.1 uncultured bacterium | reverse complement strand
TCGATAGCCGGTTTTTCTCTAATGTTGGCCAACTCGGTGACGACTTTGATGGTCATGGTGCTGGTTTGAGCCAAAAGAATTGAAGGGATGACTAAAACAAGAACAAGTAAGAGGTGTTGTGCATTTTTAGACTTTTTTTTCATGAATCCTGCCGTATCATTCAAATTTCCTTACAATTATAGCACTATAAAGAGATCTGAGGAAAGGAAGAATTTGCCTCTTTCTCCCTAAAAATGCTATGATTAGTCTAACTGATATCAATCCGAAAAAGCAGGAGGCGATCATGTTTCAGACGTCAGGATATAAAAAATCAATTGGAGTCTGGGCGGTTTGCTTTTTGTTTGTCATGGCCGGGGCCCTTTCGGCTGAAGAAGGCCCGAGGATCAAGTTCGATAGCGAGAAGTTTGATTTCGGTAAAGTCGAGCAGGGAAAGGTCCTTAACCATGTCTTCAAATACACAAATGTGGGAGATGCCCCCTTGATCATCGATAGTGTCCGGACAACTTGTGGATGTACGGCCGCCCTTGTTTCAGGGAAGAGGCTCAATCCCGGAAAAAATGGGGTGATCAAAGTGTCCTTCGACACGACAGGCTATGGTGGTGATACTTCCAAATATATCTATGTGGAGTCTAACGATCCGGATGCACCCCAGAAGCAGTTGACAATCAGCGCAGCCATCAACGTTCCTCCTTCTCCCCAAATCGAGCTGGACAACTACACGGTCGAGCTGGGATTGATTCTGGATACCGACGGAATTGAAACGACAACCAAAGTCACAAACACAGGGGAGCTGGAGCTGACCTTGGAAATGAACCACAGAGATGCCGAATTTTTTCTGGAGGATAAGAAAACCTCGTTTCCGATCAGTATTGCGGCCGGCAAATCGGCCGAGGTGACCATCAAACTTCCTCCGCACCAGAGATCGGGAATGCTTCGTGAGTACATTATGATCAGATCCAATGACCAGAGGCGCCCCTCTCTATCGCTCTACATGTCCGGGTATGCCGTGTCCAAGGCCGAACTGAAAGAACTCTTCAAGAAATACGAAGACATTATCAGATAAACAGATGCTCTGGCCTAATTTTTTACTCGCCATCGCCAGAATTATACACTTTTCCTTCACTCTCTACATGTGGATCGTCATTATCCGGGCTGTTTTGTCCTGGATTCAAGTGCCCTCCCTCTACCAGTTGAATGTGATCCTTTACAAGTTGACCGAGCCGCTTCTCAAACCCATCCGGAAATATATTCCACCGTATAAGACAGGGGGATTGGATGTGAGCCCCATGATTTTGATTGTCGCCCTGCTGTTTATCGACTCCTTCCTGATTAAATCCCTAACCCAGTATGCTCTGGGCCTTCTTCAAGGGTCCCCCTGGAATTTGTGATCGCTCTTTCAGTGCGACAGTAGCTTTATTTTTAAAAAGAAATAATCCAACTGGTCATCATTCAAAATCTGAGTTCTTCGATGTCACCGTTGAGGATCAACCGGTAGTTCTGGGCGAGATAGAAGCGTCTGAGGATATGGGTAAAAAGACTGGCATTGTTGCGGAAATCGTCACGGCTTCCGCTGTTTCCTATATGAAGGTCGCTGAAGATAACGAATCGATGTCCATTTTTGATTTCAACTTCGGGTGCGGATTTGTAGAGTCTAGTGAGATTCTTGAAGACGAATCCTTTAATCATTTTCCTTCCATGATGTTCTGGGGGGGAAGAATATCCGTATTCGCCAAGGGGGAAAATTTGATGCCGTCTTTGTCTATGGTCCGCCTGATCTGATTCTTTTCCTCGAGGTATTTCAGTGTCAGGACTATCCAGCCGCGCGCCAGTTCCTGTTTCATTCTGTTCACATTGGGGTACAGCTTGTGGATGATTTCAGTGGGCGTGATCCCTTCATCCCCTTTGCTTTTGACGATATCTTTGACCTGCTGGGTTCTTTTGAGACGGTGGTCGAGGATTTCTTTGATTCTTTTCTGCGGATTTGTTATCGGGCCGCCATGTGAGCTCAAAACGAGTTTCAAGTTCGGCAGTCCGGCGATACTTTCGAGCGAGCGGATATAGTCGTTGAGGTCGGAGTCGGGAGGTCCGAGCCAGGGTGTGATGCGTCTGAGGATATTGTCTCCGGCAAACAGAAGCCCCTTTCGTTCATTGTAGAGAGAGATATGATCAGAGGCATGTCCCGGAGTGGGGAAAATTCTCCACATCTCTCCGTTGATGGAAATCTTGGAATTCTCTTCGATCAGTTCGTCTGGTTTTTTAATGAAGGTCAGTCCGAAGAGGGATTTGAAGA
>CBFDBS010000360.1:0-2302 GCA_965603105.1 uncultured bacterium | reverse complement strand
GGAATATACATTTGAAGAGTTGAGTGATAGAATGACTCACCGGTAAAAATCGGGGCCTGTCCCCAATTTATGAGATGAAGAAAATATTTGAAATCACAGAAAAGAGCGCATCCGGTGCGGCCCGGACTGGCATGATTCACACTCCTCATGGTGTGATAGAAACGCCGGCCTTTGCACCTGTCGGCAGCCAGGGATCGGTCAAGGCGCTCACCCACGACAGAGTCTATGAATTGGGGGCCCAGCTCATGCTGGTCAATGCCTATCACCTTTATCTCAGGCCGGGAATTCAAATCATCCAACAACTGGGAGGAGTGCATTCCTTCATCTCCTGGACGAAACCTATCCTCTCCGACAGCGGAGGATTTCAGATCTACAGCCTTTCTCCTCTAGTGAAAGTCAAAGAAGAAGGAGTTGAATTTTCTTCTCACCTCGACGGGACCAAGATTTTTGTCACCCCCGAAGATGTGATCGAAATCCAGAAGGCACTGGGAACGGACATCATAATGCCCCTCGATCACTTCCCTCCATTCCCTTCCTCAAAAGAAAAAATCAAAGATTCTGTCAGATTGACATCGAAATGGGCAGAGCGTTCACGCCGCTCTTTCCTCGACTCCGGGACAGCCCAACTTCTCTGGGGCATCTGTCAGGGAGGCATACACTGGGATCTGCGGGAGAAAAGCATCCAGGACCTTCTGACAATCGGCTTTGACGGCTACGCACTGGGGGGATTGGGAATAGGTGAGCCCAAGTCCCAGTTTATGGAGACAGTTGAAAAGTCCTGCGCGGCTCTTCCGGAAGACAAGCCCCGCTATCTGATGGGCATCGGCTACATCCAAGACATTATCGAAGCCGTAGAAAGAGGCATCGATTTTTTCGACTGCGTCCTCCCCACACGCAACGCCCGTAACGGCACCCTTTTTACGAGTCAGGGAAAGTTGGTGATAAAGAATCAGAAATATAAGAAGGATAAAAAACCTATAGATGAGAGCTGTTCCTGTTACACATGCCGGACCTTCTCGAGGGCCTATCTAAGACATCTTCATGAGAGGAATGAGATTAGCTCCGCCACCCTGCACACCATCCATAATCTTCATTTTTATCTTGACATCTTCCGAAAAATTAGGCAAGCTATTCGTTCTTATTCATACCCGAAATTTAAAAGACAAATCCTCAATTCCAGTAAGGAAAAGGACGGATAATAATGATACTAGCAAGTTTTATGGGTTTCATGCAGGGACAGGCTGCCCCAGGCGCCCGGCCTCAGGGTAATTTCATCACAGCTCTGATCCCCTTCATCCTCGTCTTTGTGGTCTTTTATGTCTTGATCATTCTCCCCTCCCGGAAAAAACAAAAGAAACACCAGGATATGGTCGAGGCCCTAAAATCCGGCGATAAGGTCGTCACAACCGGAGGAGTTTACGGTACGGTCATGGGCGTTCAACAGGACCGGATCGAACTGAAGGTCTCCGCCAATGTGAAAATCGATGTCACCAAGAATGCCATCGCAGTCATTCTTGGGGCGAAAACGGACGAAAAGCAAAAGTAAACATATTCTCCCTATTCATCGCATATATTAAAGAGATTAGAGGCGAAATATATAAATGAAAAAAAACCTGCGCTGGAAAATCATAGTCGTGCTCGCCGTCATCGCTCTGTCCATTTTCCTAGCTTATCCTCCGGGAGAGAAAATCCAATTCGGCCTGGACTTGAGCGGAGGTATGCATCTCGTTCTCCAGGTCATGACTGACGACGCGGTCAATCAGGAAACGGACGAGTCGATCCTCCGTCTTCAGGAGCAGTTGGAGAAAGAAAGCATTCAGGTTGGAGTCATCTCCAAAGCCGATGACCGGGTCGGCCGGTTCACCATCCAGCAGTTCGACACCACAAAGGAAGCCGAACTCAGGGACCTGATCGATGAAAATTTCGGCCGTGACTGGAATGCCTCTTACTCAGCCGGTGATGTCGTTCTCAACTTGGAGCAGAACGTCATCCTATATCTCCGTGATCAGGCCGTACGTCAATCCGAGGAGACAATCCGGAACAGAGTCGATGAACTTGGACTGACCGAACCCACCATTCAGAGACAGGGAGGCTTCACTTCAGACAGGATTATCGTCGAACTTCCCGGAGTGGAAAATCCGGAGAGGGTAAAAAACATTATTAAAACCACAGCAATCCTGGAGTGGAAACTGGTCAAAGGCGGACCGGCTCCTGATGAGGCTACCCTTCTTGCCGATTTTGGCGGAGTCGTTCCCTCCGACATGGAAGTGCTCAGAGGAGATCCGGATAGAACAGGAGGGGG
>CBFDBS010000359.1:0-2326 GCA_965603105.1 uncultured bacterium | reverse complement strand
TTTCGTCTTGAAATTGTTTTCATCGCTGTCTATCCTCCTCAAGATAGTCCATAAGTTTTGTTCACTCAAAGATTATAAAAGAAATGTTCCATGAAAGGAAAGGATTCTGTATCGAGTATGCGTTTTCAAAACCGCAGCCGTGATCTTCAGGCAAGAGAAACGTGTTTCGCACTTTCATCCCTTCATGCTAGGCCTCTCCTGCTCACGAAACGGCCGCAGGTGTGCTTTGGATTGACGCCGTTCGAGCCAAATGAATTGAAAAAATAACAAAGCCTCCTGGCGGCACAATTTGTCATGTTCGGAAATGAACACTCCTTGTTCAGTGACGGACAGGTATTTCTGATGCAGGCATATTCGATTCATGGTTTCTCCTGGTGGAGATGTGGCATGCATTTTGCAAAGAAAGAGATCTGACTCTAACTGAAGGGATGGAGCGTGCAGGATGATAATCAACTACATCAAATCGGCTCTGAGGAACATGAGGCGTTACAAAGTCTACACCTTAATCAACATCGTTGGCTTGACTCTCGGTCTTGCTGCCAGTCTGGCTTTATTCGCCTATGTTGCGGAGGATCTGGGATGGGACGGCTTTCATGAGAAAAAAGATCGCATCTTTCTCTTGACCCAGAAAGAATCCTATGCAGGGGCCGATATGGAATTCACCAGCATGATTGTTCCTCCCCTTGCTCCCGCCTTGGCTGATGAGATTCCCGAAGTTGAGGCGACCGCCCGGTTCGGAATTCGCGACCGGCTGGTTATTGCCCAAGGCGATCAGGAAATCGACGAAAGACACTGCTGTTTTGCCGATCCAGCCTTCTTGAAAATGTTCAGCTTTCCTTTGATCTACGGAGATCCCGAGATGGCACTCAACCGGCCCGACGCCATTCTTCTTAGGCAGGAAGTGGCCCAGCGTCATTTCGGTGACGAAAATCCGGTAGGAAAAGTCCTCGTATGGGGAAACGGCAGAAGCTCAGTCATTACGGGAGTGTTCAGCATTCCGGAGACGGGCTCTCATCTCCAGTTCAATGCCTTGAGCCCGCTCTCTTCAGTTGTCATGGAAGGTCGCCGGTTCGACAGTTGGGAAGGGGGGTATGTCACTTCATATGTCTTATTGAAGCCGAATGCCGATCCTGAAGATGTCACAAATAAGATCGCCGGGATTCTGGATAGTCACCTGGGAAGGAAAACGTCCTCGGAGTTTAATTTGGTGCCGCTCAAAGATTTGCATCTTCGGACTCAACATATCAGGGTAAGCTGGAACGCCGGCCAAGGGAATATCCTTTATACCTTCAGCTTGGGCGCCATCGGGATCTTTCTCGTTTTGATCGCCTGTATCAATTACACCAATCTGGCCTCCGCCCGAAGTGCCCCCCGTTCCATGGAGATAGGATTGCGTAAGGTCATCGGTGCCAAAAAAAGAGACCTGCAGTTTCAGTTCATCAGTGAATCGGTCTTTGTCGCCTTGATAGCCGCCGTTTTGGCTGTCGCTCTTGTCGAGGTGAGCAAACCGTGGTTGTCTTCAGTAGCCGGCCGGCCTCTCCATTTCGGCCTGGGAGGGGGAGGAACTTTCCTCAGCATATTGGCACTGACCGTGCTGGTCGGGATCCTGTCTGGATTGTATCCCGCAGTTGTCCTCTCTTCTTTCAAGCCAAGCGATGTTCTGAGACGCTCCGTCCATGGGGTGAGAAAGGGAATGTGGTTTCGTCGAGGTTTGGTTGTTTTTCAATTTTTTCTTTCCGTGTTCCTGATCATCTCCGTAGGAGTGATTCACAAGCAGATCAACTTCATGCGCTCGAAGGATCTGGGTTTCAATCCGGACCAGGTGATTTATGTCCAGATATCCGGGATTCCCTCGGCCTACAAACATCGATTGGCGATGCGTGACAAAGTCTCGGAGCTTAAGGGAGTAGAAGCGGCGGGCTTATCCGGGAGCCTTCCGGGCCTGACCTATGCCAGGTCCAATATCGTTCCTGAAGGCCAATCTGAAGATTGGGCCATGGATATGGTCATCGTCGATGAGCGTTGTCTCGATGTCTATCAGTTCCGTTTAGTCCAGGGCCGGTTTTTTTCTAAAGATTTTCCATCGGACAGATCTTGGGATCAGGGATCCGGGGCCTTCGTTCTTAATCAGACAGCTGTCAAGCGCCTGGGTTGGGACAATCCGCTCGGCAAGACAATCACAGCCGGCGATCTCGGAGCCGTGGGGACGGTCATCGGAGTGGTCGAGGATTTTCACAACCAGTCTCTGCATGAACCGATCGAGCCGATTCTTCTTGCTGATCTGGGGTGGGATGCCTTTATAAACATGAGGCTGTCTGCTGACGGC
>CBFDBS010000358.1:0-2373 GCA_965603105.1 uncultured bacterium | reverse complement strand
AAATCGGGGCCTGTCCCCAATTTCTTTAAAGGGAGTTGAGGGCTTGATTGAGGTCGGCGATGATGTCTTCCGGGGCTTCTCCTCCTACACAGAGACGGATCATCTGAGGGGGGACATCGGCGGCCAGCCGGGCTTCCTCTCCCTGCTGGAGATGGGTGGATATGGCCGGGATGGTGGCCATGCTTTTGATCCGTCCCAGGTCGCCAGCCCTGAAAATGAGCTTGAAATGATCGAAAACCTTGCGGGCGTTTTCCGGAGGTCCGTCCACCCGAAAGCTGAGGAGGTGCCCGTAGCGGTTGATTTCATTTCCCTGTCCGTCGTCGGAGTCGACCAGTTTCATATACTCTTTGGCGAGAGGATGGTAGTGAAAACCGGGCAATCCAAGATAGTCCACTTTTTGAACACGCGGATGGCTCTCAAGAAAATGGGACACTTTTTCCGAGTTCCGGCTGAAAAGGTCCATTTTGGAGCGGAGAGTCCGGAGATCGTTGAGAGCGTATAGAGCGTTTGTCGGCGAAGCCGAAGGCCCGTTATCCCGGAAAGGGAGAAACTTTATGTATTCTGCAAAGCTTTTCTTGAAGAGAGGATTGGCATTCCGGACTTGAGTGACTATGGGATTTTTACTGATCAGTGCTCCCCCCACCGCCATCCCTCCGGATGTCATGGTTTTGGTCAGCGAGTGAATGACGATGTCGGCGCCGAAAGCCATGGGGCGCATCAGGGCCGGCGTGGCACAGGTGGCATCGATGATGAACGGGATTTCCCGGGAATGAGCCAGATCCGTCAGGGCTTTGGGATCGCAAAATGACTGCTGCGGGTTGGAAGGAGCTTCCGCGTACAAAAAACGTGTGTTCTCATCGATTTTCTCTCTCCACTCTTCGATGTCGTCCTGCTGGCGCACCCACCGGACCTCGATATCCCGTTCCTCCATTTTTCTGACAGCAAAGTGCTGGTATGTGCCCCCGTAAATCTGAATGGAGGAGACAAAGTTGATTTTCTCCGGTCCCGCCTTCTGCTTGATGAGCAAGGCGTCGACCGCGAGCATGATGGCTGCCATCCCCGATGCCGTGACGACACAGGAGGCATCGTGTCCGGTTTGGTAGCTTTCTAAAAGGGCCAGCACTTCTTCCAGATAGGTGGTTGTGGGATTGGCGAAACGGGAGTAGCACCAGGTAGGAATGAGATAGGAGAGAGCCGCCTCCATTTCGTCCGAGTCACGGTAGGCCTGAGCCGAAGCGAGATAAAGGGGTTCGATAACCGCGCCTTGATTTTGGCCGATGGCTTCTTCTACGGTATAAAGCCCGTGGACGGCCAGAGTGTCGAATTTATAACTTTTGACTCTTTCGATCTGTTTTTTCTTTTCGGCCAGTTGTTGCCTGGCCTGTTCGATGTATTTAAGAACGCCGGGGCTGTAGTTCTGGTCGTCAGTCATGATTCCTCCAGTGATTTCCTCACAGTCGAGCTCAGTCTCTGGACTCCCTCGATAATCTGTTCCTTGGTGGGGTAGGAAAAATTGATGCGCATAGCGTTGCGTTTCTTATATCCCTCGGGATAGAAGACTTCTCCCGGCACAAAGGCCACCTTTTCTTCGATGGCCTTGTAAAAAAGATCCAGAGTGTTGATCTTTTCCGGAACTGTTATCCACAGGAAAAGACCGCCCTCCGGTTTTGTCCAGGTCACTCCCATTTCAGGCGGAAAGTTTTCATCCAGCGCCCCGAGAAAGAAATCGAGCTTTTCGGTGTAATACTTTCTGACTCTGCTGAAGTGGGCGTCGAGATCATATTCCTGCAGAAAACTCCGGCAAATATCCTGGTTCAGCTTGGGGGTGTTGAGGATGTTGGCGCCCTTAATGAATGAAAATTTCTGAATCACATCCCGGGGACCGATGTTGAATCCAACCCTCAAGCCGGGACAGAGGATCTTGGAAAATGTGTAAAGACCGATGACGTTTCCCCTGTTTTCATCCAGAGAATAGATAGCGGGGAGATGTTCGCCGCGGTACCGCAACTCCCTGTAGGGGCTGTCCTCGACAATGGGTATTCTGTACTTCTGACCAAGAGCCAGGAGATCTTTTCTCTTTTCCAGGCTCATGGTGATGCCCGAGGGATTCTGGAAGTCGGGCACTACATAGATGAACTTCGGCTTTTTTCCGGTCTCCAGCAATCCGGAGATTTTTCTGTCCATGCCAGAAACGTCTGAACCGTCTTCCTGGATTTCTAAAGAAGCGTACTGGGCGTCCTCCAGCTCAAATGCGGCCAGGGCCCCGCCGAAGGTCGGAAGATCGGAGATGATGATATCTCTGGGATTGAGAAAGAGCCTTCCTACCAGGTCGAGACCGTGCTGTCCGGACGTGGTGATCATGATGTTTTCGGG
>CBFDBS010000357.1:0-2434 GCA_965603105.1 uncultured bacterium | reverse complement strand
CTCATTGCCGCCGGGTGCACAAATTCGGAGATCGCCCAAAAACTCTATATCTCACTCAATACCGTCAGATCCCACACCAAGAGCATTAACAGCAAGCTCGACACCCACAACCGTATGCAGGCCGTGGCTCGAGCCAAGGAACTTCGCTTGCTCTAGAGAAGCGGGATTAAAATCACCTCTAAAAATCACATCATCGTGTGATGACTTTTCCAATGTACGGAGTGTATATTTAAAATGGAACAATAAAAAAGACAGAACAATGACCAAAAATCTAAAATCCCCGGGTCCTCGAAAATACAGACTCAGGATCAAAGGCTGCCTGGATGCGCCTTGGTCGGATTGGTTCGAAGGGATAAGCCTGGTCCACGAAGAAGGAATATCCGTTCTGGAAGTGGAGGTCGAAGACCAGGCTAAACTTCACGGGATCCTCAACCGCATCCGGGACTTGAACCTGATATTGATCTCTCTGGAAGCGATGGACCGGGAGCAATAAAATATGGAAAAAAGACGGGAGGCCCAGACATGAAAAAAGGATTCATTTTAACACTAATTCTTCTGTTCGCCTTTTCCTTTTCATTCGGTCAGGAATTGAACGGCAAGGACATCATCGACAAGGTCAACGATCTGATGAATGTCTCCACATCGTACGCCAAAGCCAAGACGACCATCACCACCACATCAGGACAGCAGCGGACCTTCACCTCTGAGTCCTGGAGTAAGGATCGGGGAGAAAAAAATCTGGTCCGCTACGTGGAGCCCGCACGGATCAAGGGACAGGCATTTTTGATGCTCAACAACGCCAACGATATCTGGGTCTACAATCCCCGGACCCAGCGCATCCGCAAGCTGGCCACTCACGCCAAAAAACAGAAGGTAGAGGGCAGCGATTTCTCCTATGAAGACATGGGCGGGGGAGACGCATTTATCGAGGATTACACCCCTGTACGGCTCAAAGACGAAAGAAAAGAGGGATACGACTGCTATGCGGTGGAGCTGACCCGGAAGGCGGACAGTGAAGCTTCCTATACGAAGCTTCTCCTCTGGATTATCAAAGACAACTTCGTGCCTGTCGTTATCGATTATTACGACGAGAAGGCTCCGGATCGGGTCCTCAAAACTCTGGTCCAGAGCGATTTCAAGGTCATCGATAACATTCCGACCGCCATGAAAGTCGTCATGACCGACAGAAACGAAGACTCTCAGACGATCATGGAAATCCTGGACATGAAATTCAATATCGAACTCGACGACTCCATGTTCACCGAAAGGGAGCTTAAAAAATGAAAAAGACGACAATTTTTTTGATCCTGTCGATCCTGAGCCTGTCCCCCCTGGCGGCCCAGGACCGTGTTGACCTCTTCGGCTACTACGAACCGCAGATGATGGGCGCCGCGATAAAAGACCAGTTCCTCCAGCTCTTCTCCAACAAGCTGCGCGTGGATCTCAAGTGGGGGCCTCTGGACAATGTCACCTTTGCGGCCAACTTCGACTTTCTCACTTACCATGGAAAAAAAGAATGGAACATCCTGGACTTTCTTCCTTCGACCGTCACCGGGGTGATTCCGGAGGAATTGAAGCCCCTTTATGTGATCCCTTTCTCAGACCGCATTTTTCTCGACAACGCTTACCTCAAACTGGCCTTCAAAGGCTTCGATTTGACCGTAGGCAAGCAGCAAATCTCTCTGGGAACAGGGTATGTTTGGAATCCGACCGATGTTTTCAATATCAAGGATCCCCTGGATCCCACTTACGAACAGCCCGGGCATAACGCACTGCGAATCGACCTCCCCCTCGGAACTTCCTACACAGCAACAGCGCTGTATTCACCCGATGATGAATGGAAAAGCTCGTCTAAAATGATCCAGATCAAAGGACGGATTTCCCGCTTCGACTTTTCCCTTTTAGCCATCGAAAAAACATGGCGGTTCCATGATTACACCCAATTCGATTTCGACAGCCTGTCTTTCCTAGAACTTCCCGAAAAACGCCGGCTTCTGGGCCTCAGCACCGCAGGTGAGATTTTTGGAGTGGGCGTTTGGGCCGAGTTCGCCTACAACTGGATGGAGATATCTGAGGATTTTCACGAACTCGTGGCCGGCCTGGATTACACATTCGATTCCCAGACCTATGTCATGGCCGAGTACTACAGGAACTCCCTGGGGAGGACGAATTATATTGATTATGATTTAAACGATTGGATGCGGCTGATGGCTTCCGAGCAGAAGGCCATCTCCAGAGATCAGATCTACGCACTTGTCCAGCATCCCGTCGCTGATTTTATCAACATCGGCGCTTCCTGCGTTTACAGTTTGTCAGATGGAAGTTTTATTCTGGTTCCCACTCTTTTTTACAATTTCAGCGACAATGTGGACATCATCGCCTATCTGAACGTCAATTTTGGTAAAGAAGGGACCAATTTCGCCAAAGATCTGGG
>CBFDBS010000356.1:0-2441 GCA_965603105.1 uncultured bacterium | reverse complement strand
ACCTACGAGGGATTTTAAGTCCCTTGCGTCTACCAATTCCGCCACCCCGGCAGAAGCGGACTGATTATATCATATGCCTCTGGAGGCAACAAGCTGGCCCACAATCACGCCCAAATAATCTTGGCCCTGATTCATTTCACTTGGTGATTGAAAGCAGTCCGCTTGGTGGGACAACAAACTTGATCACTCCCCTCTTCAGGCGATTTGTATTTTGATAGGTCTGTTTCCCCAAACAGTCATAAATGGAGACCGTCACCTTCCCTATCGGATCGGCAACATCTAAAACCACAGCTTCGCTGCTTTTGGCATTGACAACATCCCACTGGTTCCGGTTTCCCGGCTCTATTCTAACGACCATGTCATTGTAGAGAGCGGCTATCGTTTTTTCTTCAGTTTTGGATAGAAGAAGAGGATAGACAGCACCCGGATTTTGGGGCATGAACTCTCCGTCGAGGAGAACATGACGGTTCTCCTTCCAGTACTGGGTCCAGAACTGGATCATCTT
This sequence comes from uncultured bacterium, assembly GCA_965603105.1. Lineage (GTDB taxonomy): Bacteria > Acidobacteriota > Aminicenantia > Aminicenantales > Aminicenantaceae > CBFDBS01. The sequence goes on along the minus strand of CBFDBS010000356.1, from coordinate 1,936 downwards.
CACATGATCCGGCGGGACTTTATCCAGCAGGACCGAAAGTTGAGGAACGCTGAACAGGATGTTCAGTATTTGCAAAGCTGCTTTCTCAACGGGCTCTTCGACATGCCACATGAACATATCCGAGTGAGGGGCTGTATTGCCGCAAAGAAGGCGGACATCGGTCGTCCGGGCTCTGTTGACAACGGCCATATTGGGACAATCGGTGGCCCGGAACATGTTCCCGTATTTTCTCATCAAGGGACCTATGTACCTTTGACGGAATTCGATCATAATCTCCGGTTTATATTCCCGGAGCCGGGCCAAAATATCTGTCATAAGCCTGTCCGCCGCCTCGTTGACCGAGGCAAAATCCCGCCCATCCGCCTGGGTCATGACCGTGTCCTCGACCGCCTGGAAAAAGCCGATAAAATCCAGCTTGAAGCCGTCCAGATTCCATTCCCTAAGGGCTGTCTCATAGGTTTGAATGATGAACTCCCGGACCTCCGGATAGCGGGGATCGAGCACGTAAGCCCCCTGTCCATCCCAATACCTTAAATATTTCCCCTTAAAACGCCCGTAGTTTTCAGCCTTTTCTCCGATAAAGGGAACCGAGTACCAAAGTAAAAATTTCATGCCCAGCTCATGAACACGGTCGACAAAAGATTTCATATCCGGAATGCGCTCAGGCTTCCAGTCCCCTGTATAGGCATATCCGCGCCGGCTGTCCAGAGTCTGCCATCCGTCGTCGACGATGACCGCTTCAAAACCCATCTCTTTTGCTAAACGGCACTGGTTGACAACTTCATCGGCAGTAATACTCTGGTGGAAGCTGTACCAGGTGGAGTACATAGGCATCCGGGCCACTTCGGGAACCGATGCCGGGGTGTAATTTTCCTGTGAGGCCCACCAATCGGACACCTGCCTCAAAGCGACATAATAGGGAACCGGACGCCTGTCCACACGTATCTGAATGGAATACTCGGTCATAGCCGGAGTTTTTTCTCCAAACAGGTCCACAGAACAGTAAAACTTGGCGTCCTCTTCCCGGACATACGAGCGCAGCCTCAACTGGTTCAGAGCATCCGAGCAGGCGAAGGTGAAGCGGTTCGTGTCGGCATCGTTGATGAAGGCCAGCACCGGGGCTTGGCTGGCAGCTTTGGAGGTGACGCTGTTATTGTAATGGGAAACTTTATCCACATCCACATTGGAGTTCCAGAAGCCATAGACGTCTACGGAAGGAAAATTCCAGTGGAGGGAAAACCGGGGCGGGACGGCCGGCTGCGGCGATTTGAGGTTCAAAGTCAGGATAATGAGGCCGTCGGCGACTTCCTCTTGTTCCCAAAAGGGAGTGAATCCATTCAAATCTCCCCGGATTTCAATCTCTCCCGGATCGAAGGAAATGGGAATCCAATCCGATTTTGAAACTTCTGCCGGTCCAACAGCTGTGTGCTGCCCGCAGGAGATCACAAAAAGAAGGCATAGAGGAAGCAAAATCCGGGAGGTTCTGTTCATCGTATTTCTCCTTGTCTTCGTTAGAGCATATATCACACGAAATTTTATCGGTCAAACCGGCTCAGCAGGCACTGGAAGAGAGGAAGAAGGATTTGAAAAGCCGGAAATCAGAGGATGTATTTGTCCAGCCGCATATCGGCAGGCACTGGAGCTTTTTCCTGGTAGATATCCCAGTAGAGTGTTCTCGCTTCACCAAGTTTATCGAAAAGCGGGTGATCCTTTTGCGGCTGATGTTCAGCCAGTGTTTGGCCCAAATCATCGACCAGCAGAAGTCTGTCGCAGCGGTTGAGAATGCCGGCCGTCCCCACGCTGCATATGGTGACGAGCTCGTCACTTTTGACTTTTTGAATCAGTTCCCCGTATGAGACATCCCTCTCGTCAACAGTCACGCCCATTCCTCTGAGGATGGCCACAATTCCCTGAATCGTCACCGATGGGAGGATCA
>CBFDBS010000355.1:0-2454 GCA_965603105.1 uncultured bacterium | reverse complement strand
GCAGATTATAGAGAAGGTTGATTACAGGGTCGGCCAAATTTATGAATAAGTCAGGCTAGAAGAGAACCGGTTTATTTTACGATCTTGATAGTTCGCCCCGCCGGTGGCCGCTCATCGAGTTTCAAGCCGTTCATGATGGCCAGCCTGGGCCATTCGTCTTCGTTGAGGCCGTTTTGTTTTAAGATCGATTGCAGGGACTGTTTCCCATCGGCCTTGACCAGCGCCACTCGACGTGGCTTGCGGTTGAGGTAGGAACTGTCTGTCAACTCTCTGAAGGAACTGATGATGTTTTCGAAAGTGGCTTCGTATTGACTGATTTGGGATACAGTACTGATGGAAGCGAATGAATAGATATATTGATCTTTTCTGATGCAGGAGAGGACCATCCTTAAATTCTCCTTATCCTGTTGGGGTATGTCCAGAAATTGATAGTAGGAAACATATCCGTTGATCGTCATGCTTTTTTCATCAAGAAGAGTGTGGCCTTCAATAGATGATGCCTTTTTCTTGGCATAATCCCTGATCTCTACCTGGCTCTGCTCGGCTTGAAGAATGACTGCTGCGTTGCTGTCTTCGGCAACCAGGGTGACATTGGTCGGATTGTTCTGGACTTTCCATCCCTGTGGGAAAGAGAAAGAGAACCGCAGCTGAGGGTGATAGAAAGTGTTGTCTTCGACATATCCCTGCCTGGGATCGTTGCCGTAGACCATGTTGTCGATTTTCTGGAAATAAGGCACTTGATCATAACGAAGGAGGTTGTCGTCTGCGAGAATCATCGCCTGGGTGTTCTTTATGCGTTCACTCGTTAATGGATGAGTGGAGAGAAATCCCGGCAGGGTCTGACCTCCGGAGAGGTCGCCCATGGTTTGAAGGGATTCGAAAAAATCGATCATATAGGCCGGATTGTATTGGCCTTTGCGTGTGTATTCGACACCCAGCTGGTCCGCCTGCCGTTCATCGTCGCGGCTGAATTGGAGAAAGAGAAGCTGGACGCCAACTCCGGCAACCCCTGCCGCTTTGGCGAAGGTTTCACTCAACGCGCTTCCCACCACCAGACCGATCTGGGCGAGCATCATCTGGCTCATCTTTCTCACGCTGTGGCGGGCATTGACGTGTCCCAATTCATGTGCTAAAACCACGGCCAGCTCAGCCTCCGAATTCATCAGAGCCAGGATGCCTCTTGTGACATAGATATAGCCTCCGGGTACGGCAAAGGCATTGACGACGGGAGTGTCCAGAACCGCGAAGTGATAAGTCAGATGGGGCCTGTGTGTATGGGGGACAAGGGCCATTCCCACTTTCTGCACGTACTCTTTCAAGGAGGGATCTTCATAAACTCCGAATTGCGCCCTGACCTCTTTATCTGTACTGGCTCCTAATTCTATCTCTCCCTGCTCTGAAATGAGACTGATCTCCTGCTTTCCCGTCACCGGATTGACAGCGCAGGATGCGGCCAGGAAAAAGAGGGAAAGGACTAAAATGGCCAATTTGTTTTTTTTCATTATTTTCTCATTTCTATTTAGGAGAGTGTCGTCCCTGAAGCTGCGGTTTCCCTTCCATTCTGAAAAAGGAATCTTCCAGGCCGGTGTTGATTTTGATTTGGGTGATCTCCATTTTCATGAATTCTCTGCCGTCTTGGAAAGTGACAATGGAATGGGCAAGAATGAATGAATCGACTTTTTTGTAGTCCGAAAAGACTGTCTCCATGACACTTTCATTCCCCGCCCCGTCGACGGCCGTATTTGTGGTTTTAAAGGTGAGAAATGTTTCCGGGTCGATATAGAGAGTTGTCCTGAAGCCGTCTGAAAACTGTTGAGTGAGGACATAATATTCAGTTCCTTCGACAGCCTTTTTTCCTTCCAGCGTATAGACAATTTCGTATTTCTCCGGATGGAGGAGGGCGTCATTGCCCAGAGCACTTCTGATAAAACCTTTGGCCATCGGTTCAGGCATTTCCTCTTTGCCGCCTGTAAAGGCATTGGTCATCCACGCTTTTTCACCATCATAGGCTTGAGTGATCGAGGTCCCCTGAACTTTGTAATCCGTGCGCAGCATATCGGGCTCTTTTAGATAGGTTGTTAGAGATCCGCCGTATCCCATCTCCGGCATCTCTATGTAGCCGATCAGAGTTGTGTCTTGGATGTTCTGAAGAGCTGTGCGTCCTCCTTGGGCGTCAATCATGTTTTCGAGTATCTCTTCGACACTCTGGACCGAGACAGCTGCGGAATGAGCAAAAATGGAGATAAGAACCAGGACCAAAGAAATAAGAGCTGTATTTTTCATGTTCTTCTCTCCTTCTTAGGTGTATTCTTTCATGTATCCGTTTTGAGGCCATTATAGATGAAATGAGCCACCCAAAGCAAAATTCTTACGGCATCGATAGAATCTATGTCACCGTGATATGGACTATTTCGCGGGTCCTGTCGCGGCTTCCTCCATCGCCCTGATTCACTT
>CBFDBS010000354.1:0-2459 GCA_965603105.1 uncultured bacterium | reverse complement strand
GGATATTCATTCATTAACATCGCCGGACTGGCAATCGGGATGGCCTGCTGCATTCTGATTTTGCTCTGGGTCCAGCACGAGCTGAGCTTCGACCGCTTTCACCCCAACGCTGACGATATTTACCGCGTCTACCAGGATGTCCATCATGCCGGCGGTGTCATGCCCTTCAGCAATCTTCCCATGCCCCTGGCTCCGGAAATCGAGAGCACCATTCCTGAGATAAGGCTCGCCTCCCGTCTGGCCGGAGATCGAGTGACCATCAAATACGGCGACAAAATCTTCAATGAAACCGGGATTTATTACACGGACCCTTCGTTTTTCGAAATTTTTTCTTTTCCCTTAGTCCAAGGCGATTCCCGCACAGCCCTTTCCGATCCCCATTCCATTCTGCTGACCGAAGCCGCCGCCGAAAAATATTTCGGTTCGGAAAATCCTCTCGGTAAAGTCCTCACCCTGGATGGGACCGACCAAATGAAAGTCACCGGCTTACTCAATAATCCTCCGGATAACTCCAGTCTTCAGTTCGATTTCCTGGTTCCCTTCACTCTGTTGGACGCCGGAGGATATGACACCAGCCGCTGGGACTCCAGTACAACTCAGACCTATGTCCTTGTCAATCGGGGAATAGCCGCGGATCAGATCGAACAAAAAATCAGCGGTATCCTTCTGCAGCACAATCAGAGAGAAGAATCCTATCTGCGGCTGCAGCCGCTGAAAAAACTCCGTCTGTACACGCTGAGCGGCGAACCGGGGAACATGAAATCGGTCTACATATTCTCTCTGATTGCCCTGTTCGTTCTGCTCATCGCCTGTATCAATTTTATGAACCTGGCCACGGCCCGTTCCTCAAAAAGGGCCCGGGAAGTGGGCCTGCGGAAAGTCGTCGGAGCTAAACGGACTCAGATCGTCCGGCAGTTCTTCGGTGAAGCCGTATTTCTGACATTGATCGCTTTTGCCCTTTCCCTTCTTCTGGTCGAGCTACTGCTGCCCCTTTTCAACAGAATTTCCGGAAAGCCGCTCTCTCTCGATTTTAGCGACAACCTCATTGTCTATGGCAGCCTTCTGGGAGTCGCCCTTTTCACCGGTCTTCTGTCCGGCAGCTATCCGGCCCTGTATCTTTCATCCTTTCTCCCCGTCAGAGTGTTAAAAAGCTCCTTTCACTCCGGTTCGGGCAGCACTTTGTTCAGGAAAGGGCTTGTCATCTTCCAGTTCTCCCTGTCCATCATGCTCATCATCGGCACAGGGGTGATCTCCTCCCAGCTCAGGTATATTCAAAAAAGGGATATCGGTTTTGACCGTGAGAACCTCGTCTATTTCAATATCAATGATACAATCAGCCAGAATTTCGATTCAGTCAAAGACGAGATTCTCACAAATGCTCATATTTTGAACGTCACCCGCACCTTTCAGATCCCTTCTTACAACAGGTATTCCTCCCCGGCCGATTGGGAGGGGAAAGGGACCGGCCAGAATATCAATTTTAACATTAGCATCGTCGATGAGGACTATTTACAAACACTGGGATTGGAATTGGCCCAAGGCCGGAATTTCTCACAGGCCTTCAGCACCGATACATCCAACTATATTCTCAACCAGGAAGCCGTGAACCAGATGGGACTCGAAGAACCGTTGGGAAAGCGGTTCACGCTTGGAAATAATACTGGAGAAATCATCGGTGTGATCAAAGATTACAACTACATGCCCTTTACCTATGAAATCCAGCCTTTGGTCTGGAGCTACACACAGGTGATGTTCCGTTATGCCATGGTCAGAATCAGCGGGCAAAACATTCCGGAGACAATCGGCCACATCGAAAACACCTGGAGCAAATTTGCACCGGACTTTCCTTTCGAGTATCACTTTTTAATGGATGATTACCAATCCATCTACAGCAAGGAAAAGCGGATGGAAGAACTTTTTGTGGGCTTCACGATCATGGCCGTCTTCATTTCCTGCCTGGGGCTCTTCGGCCTGGCCTCCTTCACGGCGGAACAGCGGACCAAGGAAATCGGCATCCGCAAGGTGCTGGGAGCATCCGTGGCCGGGATCGCCTCCTTGCTATCCAAAGAATTTCTCAAATGGGTGACCGCAGCTAATCTTATTGCCTGGCCGGTTGCATATTTGGCCATGCGGGGCTGGCTTCGCGGCTTCGCCTACAAGATCGACATGGGCCTCACCGTCTTCTTGTTTGCCGCTGTGCTCGCTCTGCTCATAGCTCTGGCAACTGTCAGCTTCCAGGCGATAAGAGCAGCTATGGGCAATCCCATCAAGGCACTGCGTTACGAATAGATTCCAAGCGCCATTCAATTCCCTCCGGATTCACCAGATGGGAAAGACTCATCAGCCGTGCTTAGAGAGATAAATCCGGACGCTGTACATCAGGAGATATTCGATATTAACCTGAATTATTCACGAGTCGAGGTTGCTGCAGCTGCGAGGCGTGATGGATGCCGCTGTGG
>CBFDBS010000353.1:0-2468 GCA_965603105.1 uncultured bacterium | reverse complement strand
ATAAAATTGATCGCCTGGTCAATTCTGGCTTCCATGTCTTCGGGATACCAGTGGCCGATGTTTGGTGTGACAAAAAATTCCAGTGGAAAATCCTCGTCATCAAAAATCCTGGCCATCTCTTTCTGGTCGGGAAGTCTCGGATCCATCTCTGTCGTCAGCAGTGTGCCAAGCACTCCCCTATTTTTGGCTTCCCGCACTCTCTCCGCCGAGAAACTATCGGGTTTGGCGGGACAGAGGACGACAAAACCGGTCACAGGAAAAACATTGGCAAGAATCACTTCCAAGGCGGCCACTCCACCCGAAGAAAAACCTCCCACAAAGACGTTATTCTCATCGACCGGATAGTCCTTGAGAATCGATATGTAAGCGTTTTTGATTTCTTTTTTGGTCAGTTCGATATCCTCGGTCCAGTTGAATCCGTCCATGGCCACGACCTGGGATGACTGCAGATAAACGACAATAAATTCATTTCTCAGTGTCGGAGAAGTCCAGTTGGGCTTAAAGGCGGCGATGTTTTCGCCTCCGCCGTGAAGAGCGATAAATAGCGGATACCGTTTCGATTCCGAAAATCCTTCGGGCTTGACGACAAGTATCTCCGCTTTGGCTTTTTTTTGCGCTTCTCTTATTTTGGCTTCGTTCCGCTCTTCAAACTTCTGAAAACCGTCTGTCTCTCTCAATGGAGCCCAGCCTTCTCCTCCGAAAGCAAATCGACTGTAGAAAATATTACGATCCAATCCATAGTCAAGGGCTTGAGCGCTTTTTTCAAATTCCTCCAGATTGAGATACATGAAAGCCAGATTGTACGTGTTGGCCAGGAGATGATCCGGGAAACGATCCAAAGCCCATTCCAAAAGCTCCGCTGCTTCCTCATATTTTTTCTGCTGGAACAGTTCTCCCAGATGTTTCCGCATGTCTTCGTAAGTGGAGAATTGAGAGTTAAAACTTGCGTAAATTGGCTCCATCCAGGTGTCCGGATTATTATTTCCTTCCGCATGCCCCGTATCGACTGAAAGAATCCCCTCCGGACCAACAGAAACTCCGATATTGGGCCTCAGCTGATAATCCAAAGTGACTCTATAGATGTGATCGGCAAGTTGAGTGACTGTATTTTGGACATCGTCCAATTGAGCTGACAAGGGGGTGCAAAGGCAGTACAGACAGAAAAAACAAACGATGGAAAGAATGGATAAAGATTTCACTGGTATCCTCCTCGATTTGAGTCGATGAAAGCTAAGAGATAAATTGACTGATGAATCCTTTTGCAAATCCAAGGCTAAAACCGATCCACTATTTCAATTAACGGATTCATTTTTAAAAACTTCAGGTAGATTTTTAATTTCAAATTCACGATACACATCCCTGTCATCGAGATGTTCGATCCAGCCGACGCGGCCACTCAAAAATCGAAGCGAGCTCAGGTTGGGGATCTCGTCCGAGGGCAGAATGGTGTAGATGAACTGTCCTTCCCCATCGAAAATATCGATCTCTATCGAATTCACACCCGTTACTTTTTGGACGGCAAAATAGCCTTGGCTCAGAGGGATCACTCCGGATACAGCGCAAAAAGTTTCAGGAAGCCTTTCTTTTACCTCTTCATGCACCTGGGGAGACATGCGTGCGGCCAAAAGTTGTGCCAATTCATCCCGGTTCTTTTCGCTGAGTTTCCTGTTCTCATTGTCTTTATGAACGACAAGAAATGTTTCGCCCTTGAGATTTTTCATTTCAATTCTGTACTCAGTGTTGAGGAGCACGTAGAGAACGCCCGAAGAATGATCATAGGCATGCAGAATCCTGGGGACGATGAAGGGATTGTTGAAGGACACCTGGAGGGGTCTATCGGAACCCACAGTCAAAATTATGGGGCCAACATTCAAGCGGGTAAAATACGTCTGGAGGACGTTTTCATTGAAGTCCATAAGAGCGGAAATCCTTCTTCGCTCGGGACTCCCGGGCATTTCCTCTTGCCGGAAGCCAACGGCGAGGAAACTGGAATTGTTAATAACTATGGGTTGAAGATAAAAATTATAAAACCTCTCCGATATCCATTCAGAAACAAAACCTCCATCTGAGTCATATGAAACGATCTTCATTGGCCAGTCGCCGGCAATCCAGACTTGATTTTGCACGATTTGGAGGTCGCCCATTCTTGTGAACTCCCCGGGTCCCTCTCCTCTGATGGAGAAACTTGAAACCCAGCTCCCATCTTGTCTGAATTTATGAATTTTTAGATTGCGGTTGTCGGCAAAGTAAATGTCACCGATCGCATCAAGATCAACCTGGTCAAAGAAAACCGGTTCGGCCGACTCGGTCAAGAGAGAATCGATTTCAACAACCCTAGCAAGCTCAAGAGATATGGCTCCTTTCAGCGGTTCAAACGGATTGAAGACATTCCTGATCCCGTTTATGATTTCACTCCGGATTTCAGGCACGTCATCTGTGCTGGCACAGGAAAAAAGGAGGAGAAATCC
>CBFDBS010000352.1:0-2476 GCA_965603105.1 uncultured bacterium | reverse complement strand
AGAAGCATCATTAACGACAATCGCTACGGCCGGATTCTGTTTTTTCTCAACGACCTGATCTCTTCGGTCCCTCTCCTGACCCAGGCCCATTTTAACTTAGCAAGAGAAAAACGGAAAAAAGGGCCGTCACAAAAATTGCAGTTCGTCCTCTGGAATATGTTTACCGGGAACCTCCCCTACCGGGATATCTTTAGAACGTCTCTCAATCTCAGGCTGCAGCTTACTCTGGTGGCCAACACACTGAAAATCCTGTTGGCCCGGACCAAAATCTTCAAAGACAAAACTTAAAAGAAAGAGGCCGTTTATTCTCACTCCGATTTTAAGCATTAACGACGCCGATTGGAAGAGTCCGGGTCGCAAAGTTGTTTGAATTGGCCTATAATTTCGAAAGAAGCCTCTGAATGGAGCAGACTCTATAAAATAAGAGAGAGGTCAAACTATGTCTGAATTGGATACACTTTGGAAAAAAGGAAAAGATTTTCTAGGCGTTCGATTCCCGATTATTGCCGGAGCCATGACCTGGATCTCGGACAGCCGATTTGTCTCGGCAGTCGGCAATGAAGGAGCCTTCGCCTGTCTGGCGGCCGGCAATATGGAGCCGGCCAAACTCGATGATGAAATAAAGAAAACTCAGGCCCTCACTACAAAGCCCTTTGCCGTCAACCTCATCACCATCGCCCCTCACTACAAAGAGCATTTGAGAACCGCTGCCGATAACGGAGTTCCCTTCATCATCTTCGCCGGAAGCTTTCCCCGACATCCGGAGATCAAAATCGCCAAGGAAAGCGGCGCCAAAGTGTTGAGTTTCGCTTCAACCGAATCCATGGCCAAACGGCAAATCGATATGGGTGTGGATGCTCTCATCCTTGAAGGGAGCGAAGCCGGCGGCCATGTGGGCCATGTCTCGCTGGGGATTCTCCTCCAGCAGGTTCTTTTCAAGATCGATGAGGTCCCCATTTTTGTAGCGGGAGGCATCGCCACAGGAAAATACATGGCCTACCTCTTTCTTATGGGAGCTTCAGGTGTTCAGTTGGGAACGTATTTTGTTCTTACCGAAGAATGCCGTGCCCATCCCGATTTCAAAAAGGCCCTCATCAGAGCCAAAGCCAGAAATGCCGTGGCCACTCCTCAAATCGGCTCTGAGTTGAGAGTGGTCGCCGTGCGCGCTTTGAGGAACAAAGGCCATGATCAGTTTTCCGATCTCCAGATGGACCTGATTCAGAAGCAGAGAAATTCTGAAATGACGCAAGGAGAGGCTCAGTATGAGGTGGAAAAATATTGGATGGGCGCCCTGAGGCGGGCGGTCCAAGATGGAGACGTTGATTACGGATCCGTCATGGCCGGACAGAGCGTCGGTCTTGTGAACAGGGAGCTTCCTCTAAAAGACGCTCTGGCCTCTTTGATCACAGAAGCGGAACAGGAATTGAAAACCATCCGCCAAAAGTGTAAAAATCTTTAGGTTTTCCCAGTCTGGATGATTCATGAATCTCGTTCAGACTAGTACCTGATTTCAAGGGTCAGAACTCCCTGGACATCCGAGCTCCTTCCGTCTTGATAGTTCTTTAGACGCAGATGCGGCATCAAATGGATCAAATTGTGAGGGGAATAATCGAAGCCAAGGATGACAAGACCGATTCCTTCCTGTCCCTCTTGCCAATTCCAAACCGGGTCATAGAGGTCGAAACGGGCGAAGACTCTCGCCGTCTGGGCAATCCCATAACTTCCGAAAATGGAACTCCCTCCTCTCTTGACATGCCTTAAGTTGTCGTCGTGCCGGAAGATTGTAAATCCGAGTGCCAGCTTTCTCCCTTTGTACAAGAGATCACCCTTCCATGTCCAATTGACGGCGGCCGGGTTTTGTCTTTCCACATCGATATATCCGGCGATAAAGAATCCTTCGAACGGTGTCACTCCCAACTGCAGCGCAAACTTCTTATACTTGTCTCCTTCCGGATGGGAATAGCCGGCTCCGTTGGCGGCGGTCAGGTGATAGAAAAAGTATTTCCCCATCGTTCCTTCCAGGCCCACTCCCAAATCCGCAGGGGAATAATCCACATCCGCTCCTGTTTGCTGCTTATAGGCGTGGATCAATGTTCTTTCGATCCCACGGTAGCCCCACACGGATTCCGACAGGATTTTACCGGGAGTGGGGATCATCCCGATAGTGAGACGAGCCTGCGGAACCAAACGGCTCCACTCCAGGTATAGATTTTTTAAAAAAATCCGGGCCTTGTCATCCGCTTCGCGATCGGCATCTGTCCTGAACCTGACCTTGAAACTGTCGCTGATTTGATGATCCAGAGTCAAATATGCACGGCGGAACTGGAAGGAATTCCAACCCTTTCCATATCTGTCCGCCATTGGCCCCTGTTCACTGAGCAGAGAAGCGTAGTCGAAGAAAACTCTCAATCCAATCGAGAATCCGTCCAAGGGATCTTTTTCCTGGGCCATGCCCGGTGAAATAAGGAGGCATAGA
>CBFDBS010000351.1:0-2498 GCA_965603105.1 uncultured bacterium | reverse complement strand
GTTTCGATGCACCGGGGGCCATGGGATTCAAAAGGATAGATGTAGAGAACGGCATTTTTCCCCAATCCGGTCAAAGCCTGGATGAAGCGCTCCGACTGAATAAGAAAAGTGCCGGTGTTGTTGTCTTCGGCACCATGGTACATCAGGAGAGGGGTGTCGAGGTGGTCGGCCTGGAAAAAGGGTGACATCTCCAGATATATGTCTTCCGCCTCCCAAATGAGCCGACGTTCCCTCTGAAAAGTCATAGGCGTCAGCGTCCGGTTATAGGCCCCGTCTCCGGCAATCCCGGCCTTAAAAAATGGTGACCGGGCCAGAATGTTGGCTGTAGCGAAAGCGCCGTAGCTGTGCCCGCCGTGGCCCAGTTTGTCGATATCCACATAACCGAGTTCATCGACCTTTCTGATGGCTGCGTACATGGAATCCACCAGATGGGCGACAAAGTTGTTGTTGGCCGTATTTCCACTGCCGATGATGGGAATATCCGGTTCGACAATGGCATATCCCTGTGAGAGCCAGATGTCGGAGGCGTTGCGGTAGCCGAGTTGTGAAAATCGATTGAGATTGACAGAACGGATAGAGCCCCTCTCATAGTCCTTGAATGAGGTGTACTCACTGGGGTAGGTCCAAAAAACGCCCGGCACCCTGCTTCCCGGCTGATAATCGGGGGGGAGTGTAATCCGGCCGTGTATTTCCAATCCGTCGCGGCGGGTGAAGGTAAAATTTTCCCGGCGGCAATCCGCAAATTCCGGATAGGGATTTTTATTATTTGTCAGATTGGTCAAGGACCCGTCAGTTTTCCAAAGCCAGCTGTCGGGAAAAACTGTGGAGGATTCCCGGCTGATGATCAACGAGGTCATGTCATTATCGAGGGGGACCAGCAGACGTTCGTACATGTCCTTCGATCCTTCGAAGATCCTTTCGCTTTTGCCGGTAGCGATGTCGATACGGTCTATAAACTGGCGGGGTTTAAAATCCTCCTGATATCCGTTCCCTTGGAGATAGATGGACTTTTTATCGCTCGAATTCAAGGCGTAGGTCAGACCATTGCTTGTCGCCCAGGTCATAATGTCCCCCGGGAGTTTGGACGGATCTTCTGTCTCAATATCCTTTAGGAGAATGGTCTTCTGAGGTGGAGATGTCGACAGATCAAAAGCAGCGATATCCGTACCGGTCTTACCGTCTTCTCCTCTGCCGCTGAGCCGGGCAAAAACATGCGGAGTTCCCGGCGCATAGGAGATCTGACTGAGCCTTTTCAAACTGGTGACCAAAGTCTGTGCCTGATCCAAATCGAAAGGAGGCGTGAGAAGCATCAGACGGTCCATCCGTTCGGATTCCTCCTCTTCGGATTCCTCTTCCTCTTCCTCTTTCTCGGGTCGGGGTTCCTGCCAGAGGAATGAAAGTCCCTTTCCGTCCGCTCTCCAGGCTATTTCACGGGGCTGGTTGCCCTCCGCTCCACGGTCCCCCCCGGAACTTCCCTCCCGGAGGGGGGTCTTGCTGATGGTGGACAGGATTATCCCCTCTAAATCCAAAACTTCGAGCTCGCGGGGAAAACTGGTGTAGCTGACGATGTAGGAAAAGGGCTCCACCAGTTTTTCGGCCAGGATGTATTTCCCGTCCGGACTGAGAGCGATACTCTGGAACATGGACGGTTTCCCGATTTTGCGCGGGGATTTGCCGGGAGCCAATACCGCCAGCTGGGACGTCGTATAATAGCGGAAAAGCTCCATGTCGTGGGCCGTGCGCAGGAGAAAAGAATACGTCGATGTGGTTGCAGCTTTTTTTCTTGTGCGCCGGATGAGGGGGGATGACGGAATCGGGCTCTCTTTGGGTTCTGGCCCCCGGTCGTCGGGCACGAGAAAGGTGATGACCGAGCCCTCGGGCGTCCACTGCAGTATCGAAGAGGCATTGGAGGCGGCGCCACGGCCCCGGCGGCCTCTCAATGTGGCCATAACAAAAGCCTTGCTGAGAGCCTTGGCTTTTCCGGTCTCCACGTCCGCAGTCCAAACCTGAGTTCCTGAGGGAAGATGGGCGAGAAAAGCGATGGCCTTCCCGTCCGGCGACCAGGTCATGTCACTGACAAAAATGCCTTCGGGGAGATCGATAAGCCAGCTTTCCTTCTTGTCGAGTGAATAGATTTTGAGCCCTTGTGTCCCGTAGGTGGAGAGCCGCCACTCGCGGTTGACCTCGGGGCAGATCTCGAGCATTCCCAAGCGGTAGGTTTTCTGGCTCATGAGCTTAAGGGTGGAAAAATAGGGAGCGATCGGGATCAGCAGATGTTGTCCGTCGGGGCTCAGGTTCTGAAGCGAATCGGTGTGCGCGTCCCGGGTCAGGATGCTTTGGACGATATCAGGCGGCTTCAGGTAAGTCTCCGAGTAAAGATCCTCCTGCGCTTGAAGTGAAACGGCAAGAAACAAGGGAAGGAGAAAAACAAAAACGATCCTGTTTGCAAAAACAATTTTGGGAAAAGTCTTCATAGAAAACTCCTTTCTGTGGACTCT
>CBFDBS010000350.1:0-2512 GCA_965603105.1 uncultured bacterium | reverse complement strand
GCTGTAGACAGGGTCAGCAGTGCAGCAAAGACAAATACATCCAATCCCAGATTGATCCGGTAAACAAAATTCCGCAGCCATCTGTTCATAACGATATAGACGATCGGCCAGGTGATCAAATTGGCCAGCAGCACTCCTTGTGTCAGTTCTTTGGACAGGGAAAAGACAATGCCGCTCACTGTCGCGCCGAACACTTTGCGGATACCGATCTCCTTTGTTTTTTGTTCGGCCGCAGAGGAGGCCAGACCGAATAATCCCATGCAGGAGATACAGATGGCCAGCACGCCGAAAAAACTGAACACATATCCCATTTGAATCTCCGATTGGTACATTTGCTGGAAAGTGTCATCGAGGAATTCATAATCGAAAGGTTGGCGGGGCGCGTATTTAGTAAAGGTACCTTCGACTTTTTCAAGAGTCTCACGAAGATGGCCCGGCTTCATCTTGATGAAGAGGCGGAAGTGCCAGGGCCGGTAAAAGCGGAAAATAAAAGGCCCAATGGCCTGATGCATGGAGCGGAAATGGAAATCCCTGACGACTCCGACGATTTCCAATTCTTTGTACGATTCTGCAAAATCGGGGTGATCGAAATATATTTTTTCTCCTAGCGGGTATTTCAATCCCATCATTCGGGCGGCGCTTTCGTTGATCACACATGTCCTGGTTTGATCTCCGGCCGTTTTGTCTGAAAATCCTCTTCCTTCGATAATTTCCATGCCGAAGGTTTCGAAAAATCCAAAATCCACCATCGAGTAGGCGGATTGCAAGGCAAGTTCTTCGTCCTGGTCTTTCAAACGGATGCCGACTTCTTCCCTGACCATTACGGGCCGGCTGGAGGCTGCGGTGACGTTTAGAATATCGGGATCTTCCAGTAGTTCTTCAGTAAATGCGGCAAAGCTGTTCATCAATTCTTGATTGTTGGGCATCATGACCACCGACTCACTGGTGAATCCCAGATCTTGATCTTTGATCAAACGGAGCTGCTTATTAACGGCCAGGGAACAGATGATAAAACCGGAAGGTGATCAGTATTTTTCTAAACGGAATTCCCCTTGTGCCCAAGTTGAATTTTCCTTTGAGCACGCGGGCGGGCTGAAACGAAGACAGAAAAGCAGCCGGATAGCTTCCGGCGAGAATGCCGGTCAACAGAACAAGGCCCAGGAGAACAAGGCAGATGAGAATATTGAAAATGCCAGAGAAGCTCAACTCCTTTTCGAGAAAATGATTGATGGAAGGGAGAGTCAAAAGAACAAGAGCGAGGGCTATGAGGAGAGCGAAAAACGATACGAGCACAGCCTCTCCAAGGAACTGATAGACCAGTTGTTTTCGTGTGGCCCCGATGACTTTTCTTATGCCGACCTCTTTGGCGGTCTTGATTGAGCGGGCTGTGTTCAAATTGGTGAAGTTGATGCAGGCCAAAATCATGATAAATACGGCCAGTGCGGAAAATAAAAAGACCTGCCTGTCCGCTCCTGTTTCTCCGTCACCCAGCATATGGAGCCGGGTCAGCGGCAGCAGAGAAGGCGTCTGTGTGGACTCGGGATCGATGGATTCTCTAAGAAAGTTTTTGATCCTGCCGTTCGTTTCACCGGCTTGGGCGGATGGACCAAGCAGCACATAGGAGAATCCGGACGGTTCCCAGGTTTCCAGCCTGTTTTTTCCCATCCAATCGAGACGGGATATCAGATCGAAGCGGAGGTGTGAATTGGCAGGGATGTTCTTTATCACACCTGTGACTTTAAAGCCGGCGTTGAACTGGAGGACGTGGAGCTTTTTCCCGATGGGATTAGCGCCTCTGAAATAGCGGGATGCGGTCTCTTCGGTGATAACGATGGAATCGAGCTCCGATAGGGCTGACTCGGGATCCCCGCTGACAAAAGGAAAGGAAAATATTTGAAAGAACGACGGATCGGCCAGATAGTATCTTTGTTCGTGATGCCTCAAATTTCCGTACCGGACGAGAGAGGCGTTCTTTGTGCGGATGCGGCAGTAGTCTTCGATTCCTTGATAATTTGTCTTTAAGGCCGGAGCGAGAGGCCAGGGCGTAGAGTGAGATTTATTGCCGTTCTCATCCTGGGTGGCAAGGCGGAAAATCCGGTCTTTGTTTTCGTGAAACCGATCATAGCTCAACTCTCCCTTTATCCAGAGAGCAAGGATGATGAAACAGGCCATCCCGACAGCCAAGCCGGCGATGTTCAAGAAAGAATTCACTTTCTGTGCTTTGAGTTTTCTCATAGTGAACTTGAACAGCCCATTTAGCAGACCGGTAGGCGGACGGTTCGATCCATGGCCGGGCCCTTGACGTTTTCGTCGGCAGCTGACTTTCATTTTTCTGAGGACTTCATCTAATCGAACAGTGTTAGGACTTTTATCTTTTATTTTTAAGAAAGCCCTGAGGATGATTTAAAGCAATATCCGTGCCACCATTCTGTGGGGATACTCCTGGCTAGAGACGTAAACTTACAGACGGTGATGTCCGCTGCCGTGCATCGATCGTCCGCTTTCGAACAAA
>CBFDBS010000349.1:0-2536 GCA_965603105.1 uncultured bacterium | reverse complement strand
CTTTCAGTCTCAGGAGGTGTGGTGTGAATCAAAAACTATTCAAGTCATGTGCCCTTATTTTTCTCATGCTATCCTTAGGGCTGGCTGCCTGCCGATCCGATAAAAACGGTGGGGAGACAAGAAGCTACAACGGCCTCTATTCCGGACTTTATTTGAACCGGGTGGCGTTTCCCATCGGCGGGATCGGGGCCGGCATGTTCTGTTTGGAGGGGACCGGTGCTATCTCGCATGTTTCTGTCCGGAATAGATTTCAATTTTTCAACGAGCCCTGTACTTTTGCGGCTATCTGTATCAAGGGTGAAACAAACGGGGCCCGAATCCTCGAGGGCCCTGTCCCCGGCTGGAAGATTTTTGGAGCGGCACGCACGGGCAATGGAGCGGCCGGGAGCAGCTATGGCCTTCCCAGATTTGAAAAGGCCTCATTCTTCATGCGTTTTCCCTTTGGTGAAGTCTTCCTCGAGGACAGCGGGATTCCTCTGGATGTGACTCTGACCGCGTGGAGTCCATTTGTTCCAGGGGACGCCGACAATTCCAGTCTTCCTGTCGGCGCTTTGGAGTATTCTTTCAAAAACAGCACGAATTCCTCGGTGGAAGCGGTTTTTTCCTTCAACACCAAAAACTTCATGGCCACCGACGCTGAAAGTCACGCTGTCTTGCCGATCGAGAACGGTTTTGTACTTTTTCAGAATGGAACAGAAGATATCCCCGACGCAGAAGGGGCGCTGGCCGTTTTTGTCGATGATGACCGAGCTGTCGTCGACCACTGCTGGTTCAAAGGAGGCTGGTGGGACGCTTTGACTCTGGCCTGGAAAAATATCGAAGAAGCCAGACTTTTCGAGAATCCTCCCGTGGAAGGAACCGCCCCGGGAGCCTCGCTTTTTGTGCCGCTGATCGTTGAACCTGGAGAAGAAAAAACAGTCCGCGTGAAAATCGCCTGGTATGTCCCTGTCACAGACATCCGGTACGGCAACGATCCGGAAGACATCCCGGAATCTGAAGGGGAAGCCTGCTGTTCTTCTTCCTACTATGTTCCCTGGTATGCCGGCAAGTTCAAGGACATTTATGAGGCCGCCGATTATTGGCGGTTCAAATATGATTTTCTCCGTGATCAATCCGGACTGTTCAGAGATGCCTTCTATGACACGACCCTTCCTGACGAAGTGATCGAGGCTGTCGCCGCCAACCTGACTATCCTCAAATCTCCAACAGTGCTCAGACAGACAGACGGCCGATTGTGGTGCTTCGAAGGGTGCTCGGATAACAGGGGGTGCTGTCACGGCTCGTGCACCCATGTCTGGAATTACGCCCAGGCCATTCCTCATCTCTTTCCCGATCTGGAGAGGAGCCTCCGTCAAACCGAGTTCAATGAAAGTCAGGATGAGAGGGGACACCAGACTTTCCGTTCGGCTCTGCCGGTCCGTCCCGTCGCTCATGATTTTCATGCCGCAGCGGACGGACAGCTCGGGGGAATCATGAAGGTCTACCGTGAGTGGCGGATCTCTGGAGACGAAGAGTGGCTGAAAGCGTTTTGGCCTAAGGTGAGGATGAGTCTGGACTACTGTATCGAAACGTGGGATCCCCGGGGAACGGGTGTCCTCGAAGAGCCCCATCACAACACCTATGACATCGAATACTGGGGACCGGACGGACACTGCAGCAGTTTCTATCTGGGAGCTTTGAAGGCTGCCATTGAGATGGGGGCGGCCATGGATGATGATGTGACAGTCTATGGAGAGCTGCTTCAAAGGGGCATTGAATATCTCGAGAACGAGCTGTTCAATGGTGAGTACTTCTACCAGAAGATTCAAACAGAGGGATTGAACGCCGAATTCAAACCTCTCGATTATTCATCCAACGGTTCCGGATACGAGGAGGTCATCAATCTCCTCAATGAAGAAGGGCCTAAGTATCAGTACGGGACGGGATGCCTTTCCGACGGAGTCCTCGGATTCTGGATTGCCCAGGTTTGTGGATTGGGAGAAATTGTCGATTCGGCAAAGGTTTCAAGCCATGTGAAAGCTGTTCACACCTACAACCTCATGCATGATCTAAGCGGGCACTCCAATCCCCAGCGTCCGGCTTTTGCCGCCGGAAAAGACGGCGGGCTGTTGCTCTGCACATGGCCGCGGGGTGGAAAGCTTTCCCTCCCTTTTGTCTACAGCGACGAAGTCTGGACGGGGATCGAATACCAGGTCGCATCTCATTTGATGTTGGAAGGTATGGTCGAGGAAGGGCTGGAGATCGTCCGTATCTGCCGGGACCGGTATGACGGGACTGTCCGCAATCCGTTCAACGAATACGAATGCGGCCATTGGTACGCCCGCGCCTTGAGCAGTTATGGATTGCTCCAAGGATTGACAGGTGTGCGTTATGACGCTGTGGAAAAAGCTCTTTATATCGATTCCAGGGTTGGAGAAAATTTCAGATCCTTTCTGTCGACCGCCTCAGGATTCGGTTCTGTGGGGCTAAAAAACGGGCAGCCTTTTGTGGACATGAAAACGGGCTCGCTGGATGTGGCGCATGTCTATGTTTCGGG
>CBFDBS010000348.1:0-2542 GCA_965603105.1 uncultured bacterium | reverse complement strand
CGGTAGTCCCGCAGGTTCTCACCTCTGGCAGCCAATTCCTCTAAATAATCATAGATGGGGACATCCACATAGTTGTAGGGCGGAACAGGGGTGATGTTTTTTTCCCAGGGATGAAATTCGTAAACCCGGGAACCGTTGGGAAGAATCATGACCAGCCTGTGATCCTGCCAGGAACGCAGGTGATTTTTTCCCAGCTTAGGGACATTGAAGACAGGCTCATCCGTCCGGTCCAACCCAGGCAGGAGTCTAGCTTCCTCTTTGCGTTCCTGAAGAATCCTGGCGATCGGTACCATATAGCGCTTGGTCTCTTCCTTCCCCTTCATATTGAATGTGTAGTAGGGATCGACGCCAATCGATTTGAGATCAAAACGCAGTTTGGCCAGTTCAAATCGCCGTGAGTTCTCAACAGTATAGACAACCTGGTTGTAGACACTCATACCGGCTTTCCGGATTTTCTGTACGGCCTCCAGCGATTCCGGCGTGATTTCGTAGGAGTGTTCAAAATGAGTCACAACGGCTATCTCGCGGCGTGGAGGCTCATGGTATCTTGAAACCAGTTCGATCAGATTGTCCGTCCAACGCATGGGCAAAACCACGGGAGTTCTGGTCCCCAAACGGATGCGGTAGATCTGTTTTTTTTCGGCCAGAACATCAAGGATTCTTTCCAGCTGGCTGTCCTTCATCACCACGGGATCTCCCCCTGTCAGAAGAACATCGCCGATGCTCTTGTGGTCGTCAAGCCAGGCCAGCGCTTCATCGATTTTTTCAATAGAAGCCATGGCTTTGGGGTCGAGAACCCGCTCAATTTCCCAGTTGCGCTGGCAGTAGACGCAGATTTGTGAACATGTGTTGAAAGGCTTGAGGATAGAAATCATCGGATACCTGCGGGTGATCAAATCAACCGGAGATGTATCATGTTCACCCATAAAATCGAAAAGAAGATTTCGGTCTGACTTATGCTTCGACATCGCATCCACGTATTCTTTGGGCGGAATCACCTGGGCTCGAACGGCATGGTCATATCCAATTGACATTTTCGAATCCATCAAACTGAGGTAGTAGGGAGTGATTCCAAACGGAATCTTGTTCTTCTTCGCTTTTTCAATGGCATCCCTTTGATCCTTGCTGAACTCGATCAAATCCAGCAGCGGTTTGGAATCAGAGATGACATTTTTCATTTGCCACCGGTAGTCGTCCCAGTCTGATTCCTCTCCCCCGAAATAATGCATTATTTTTGCCTTGTCTTCTTTCCGCCAAGCGGCAAATTCCTCTTCGAGACCCGTGGGGAATTTTTTGAAATATTTTTTGACATCGGAGCCAAAATCATCCAGTATCTGCGTCCGGATACGGGCCGCCTCTTTCCCCTCAGTCTTCAGAAAGTCAGGGATATGTTTTTTCACTTCACTGTTTTCAATATAGATATTCGATTTTCCGATGACGCTTCGGAACAGGTTGATGAATTCCATGAGAAATCCCACAGAAACTTCTGTTCCTAAATCTTTTTTCTTGTTCTGGGCCAATTTCCACAAAAGATTCAAGGCGGAAACACCGGTTCTGTACTCATTGACGGGTCCGATAATACTCTTGAAGACACGGATCCCTTCCCGGACAGTCGCTTTCTCCAGGATGTGAAGATCATTATCGACTTCAAAGATTTCTCTTTCCGCTTTTTCCAAATAGGAATAGAGGTTATCCCTTGCAGTTTCCAGATCGGAGGCACCTTTGAGGATGGAGTGAATCTCTGGATTGGCTTTCCACAACCTCTGGAGATAGGCCTCATAATCCACTTCGAATTTGGGTTTAAAGAGAGATATTTCATCTGTGAACACATCGTCGATAATTTTGGTGCCGAATCTTTGGAGTGTTTCAGATGCATGCTGTTGCGTCGTCTGTTCAGGATTGGACTGTTTTTCTTTCATAATGAATCCCCTATTTTTAGCTGACACTGTGTAATCAATACTATCATCATCACCTCAGCTGTGCAATTCTGTTGGAATTTCATGATGAATATCGGAATCGGAAAGTTTATCGACTGGGCGGTCGACGAAAAGATCAAGCGGAGAAATCTCATTCCCGGGCAGACCAACAACAACCATCTTGCCAAATGAAGACAGAGGCCCAAGTTTAAAAACTGCATCTCACTATCGGAGATTGAGCGGTATCGTTTGGTTCAGCCAAAGTCAGAAAAGATTCCTGTTATCAGCACAGAAAATGACGTTCTGTCATGCCAACAGGCTGAAAATGCACGGGAAGGGACCTAGTCACATCCCTGAGAAAAGGTTTATTTCTTACCGATAACGATATCCTTTGAGACAACTCCTCCTCTTGTCGAAGAGTACTTGACCGTACATTCCGTACTTTCTATGTCCACTAACTGGAGCTTGAATGTCACTTTTACCGTCTCATGACCAGGTATTCTGCCTATCTCTATACTGGGTCTCATTCCTGAAGGTTCGAGGAGTTTCACTTTCGCATCTACTTGGGTTTCCTGCTGCTGCTCTCCCCCTCTTCCCATGCCTCCACGAGAGCCTCTCCCAAAACC
>CBFDBS010000347.1:0-2549 GCA_965603105.1 uncultured bacterium | reverse complement strand
GCGTTTCAAACATCACCCGGGAAAATGGTGGCCATGTTTCTCGATATAACCCGTCGGAAACAGACAGAACTCTTTCTTGAGCAGGAAAGAAATCTCCTCGACCGTATCGCTCAAACAAGTCCGGCAGGAATCATTGTCCTCGATAAGAACGGGCGCCTCATGTTTGTCAATAAAAGGTCTGAGGAGATTTCAGGTATACCTGAAAGTAAACTCACAAAAGAGATGCACGAGGCTCTGCTATGGAATATCACCGATTTTGAAGGCCATCCTTTCCCTGAAGACAAGCTTCCCTTTAACCTGATTCAAAAGACAAAAAAACCTGTCTACGGAGTGAAGCATGCGGTCGAATTGCAGAAAGGAAATCGCATCTATCTCTCTATCAATGCCGCTCCACTTTTCACATCAAATGGGGATTTTGACGGGATGGCGGGTGTCATAGAAGATATTTCAGAGCAGATCAGATCCGAGAGGGCTTTGAAAGACTCAGAGGAAAAGTACAGGAACACGGTCGAACTTTCCCCGGATGCCATTGCCCTGGTCAACCTCAAAGGAGTCATTACGGACTGCAATTCAGCGCTCGTCCGGTTGACCGGTGCATCCAAAGATGAGCTTGTTCAAAAGCATTTTACCAAGATACCCTTTCTTTTCAAAAAAGATATCCCGAAGTATTTGAGGATATTTGCATCTTTGCTGAAGGGCAAAGTGCCAAAGCCGTTCGAGCTTCAGTGGATTCAAAAAAATGGCCAGATAAGAGATGGGGAAATATTGGTTTCTCTAATGAAGAGGGAAGGACATTTATCAGGAGTTCAGGTCATTGCCAGAGATATCACCGAAAGAAAACAGGCTCTGGATCAGGTGAAATTCAGGGCCGAATTTGAACGGTTGATCTTGATGACATCGACAAAATTGATCAATATTTCCTCCAATGAGTTCGACAAAGCCATCCACGAGACATTAAAACAGATAGGGAAATTTTCTGGAGTGGACAGGAGCTATATTTTTCTCTTTTCGGAAGATGACAAGACGATGGACAATACGCATGAGTGGTGTGCCAGAGGAATTGAACCTCACATCGATAGGCTGAAAGGGCTTCCGATCGAAAATTATTCATGGAGCCTGATCCGGATCAGAAAGGGAGAGAATATCTATATCCCCCGGGTCAAAGACCTTCCTCCGGAGGCTCAATCCGAGAAAGAAAAATTCGAGAAAGAGCGGATTCAATCCGTTGTCAGTGTTCCCATTGTCCGGGAAAAGAGAGCGGTGGGATTCGTCGGTTTCGATTCGGAAAAAGATGAAAAAGCATGGTCGGAGGACAGCATCATGCTCTTGAGGCTTACCGCGGATGTGCTGTCAAATGCGATCGATCGCTTCCAAAAAGAGAGAGAGTTGAGGTTATCAGAGGAGAAATTCAGGACTCTAGCCGAGAATTCTCCCAATATGATTTTCATCAATAGCAAGGGGAAAGTCGTTTTTGCCAACAATGAGTGTGAAAAAGCCATGGGCTATACGCAGGACGAGTTCAAATCTCCCGATTTCAACTTTCTTTCCATGGTTGCTCCCCAGTCTGTAGAGATAGTCAAATCGAATTTCGCCAAGCACATGAAAGGCCAAGATATTCCTCCCTATGAATACATACTGGTCACCAAAGATGGAAGACACATAGAGACTATCAGTTCCTCAAAGCTGATCTCTTATGAAGGGGAAATGGCCATTTTGGGAGTCGTGACCGATATTACGGCCAGGAGAAAAGGGGAGATTGTCAGAGCGGCCATCTATAGAATCGCTGAAAGAGCCAGAGAAGTCGAAAAACTCGAGGACCTTTTTCATGAGATCCATCATTCCATCGCGGATGTCATGCCGGCCGAGAAGAATTTTTATATTGCCCTCTTTGACGAGGCTCTAAACAGACTAGAATTTCCCTATTTTGTGGATGAATTCGAAGGCAATCCCGGTCCTCAAAAGCTCAAAAAAGGCTTAACCGAATATGTTCTTCGCAGCGGCCAGCCTTTATTGGCCTCACCTCATGTGTTTGAGAAGCTGGAAGCTCAGGGCGAGATAGAGTCTGTCGGTCCGCCATCGGTCGACTGGTTGGGCGTCCCTTTGAAAGATAAAAACAGAACAATAGGGGTAATGGTGACGCAGACGTATTCCAAAGGGACTCGTTTTTCCGAGGAGGACAAAGACCTGTTGATGATGGTTTCTGAGCAGGTGGCCAGAGCAATCGAGAGAAAAAGGGCGGATAATATGCTCCGGGAATCGGAAAGAAAATACAGGGAATTGTATGAGGGCAGCCGTGATGCCTCGGGTGCGATTGATTTTAATGGACAGTTCATAGAATTCAATTCGCCTTTTCTGGAGATGATTGGTTATGATTCTGAAGAAATCTATGAAATGAACATTGAAGACATCACTCCTAAGAAATGGCATGCCATGGAGAAAGAAATCCTGGATACACAGGTCAAGAGAAGGGGATACTCCGATATTTACGAAAAGGAGTACATCAGAAAAGACGGGACTATTTTCCCCGTTGAGTTGAGAGCGTATTTGTC
>CBFDBS010000346.1:0-2553 GCA_965603105.1 uncultured bacterium | reverse complement strand
GTGGAAGGGAAGGAAGCCACCCTGATGCTGGCCAGGGATATTCTGCTGGATGAAAAACTTCCCTACCTGGACAAGCTGGTTATCCTCATCTCTCCCATTTTCAATGCGGACGGCAACGAGCAGTTCGGACCGAATAACCGGCGCGGTCAGGCCGGGCCGGAACTCGTGGGCGTGCGGTACAACGGGCAAAACCTCGACCTCAACCGTGACAGCATGAAACTGGAAAGCCCGGAACTTCAAGGCCTGGTCGTAAACGTCCTCAACCGCTGGGATCCGGCGCTTCTCGTCGATCTCCACACCACAAACGGCTCTTATCATGAACATCCCGTCACCTACTCCTGGCCTCTCAATCCCAACGGAGACAATTCCATTATCACCTACATGAGGGACAAGATGATGCCCTGGATCGGCACGAACCTCGAGGAAAAATACAACACTCTGTCAGTTCCATACGGTAATTTCAGAAATTCCGCTGATCCTTCCCAAGGATGGTACACATTCAGCCATCAGCCCAGATTTGTGACCAACTATGTCGGTTTGAGAAACAGGCTGTCCATCCTGGACGAAAATTATTCCCACGCCGACTTCAAAACACGAGTTTTGGGGTGCTACAATTTTCTCCGCTCAATTCTCGACTACTGCGCTCAAAACACGAACGAAATTCTATCTCTGATTGCTCAAGCGGACAAAAACACTGTGCTGAGAGGTCTTAATCCCGGCCAAGAGCCGGCATTCGGCATGAACATTACACCCCAGGCACTGGACAAACCAGTCACCATTCGAGGCTACGAGATGGAAGTCATCCCGACCGAGGGAGCCCGCCCGCGCGTCACAAGGACGGATATAAAAAAAACTTACACTGTTCCCTATTTCGCCGACTTTGTTCCGGAAACAAAAATCTCCCTCCCCATGGCGTATTTAATCCCTTTGAACGACTCGCAAATCGAAGAAAAACTTCTCCAGCATGGGATTTGTGTTGAAAAATTGGCCGAACCGGTAACCCTCGAAGTCGAAACCTTCCAGATTTCAGAAATCAAGGCTTCGGAAAGACTCTACCAGGGACACTATATGAATTCCGTCTCAGGAGAATATGCCGTCGAAAAAAAAGAGTTCCCGGCCGGAACCCTCTTCGTGGGGATGGCACAGCCTCTGGCCAACCTTGCAGCTTCTCTTCTTGAAGCGGAGAGCGACGACGGGCTGCTCGTCTGGAATTTCTTTGACCGTTACCTGGCTGCCCAATGGGGAAGGGGATCGGGAGTCTATCCCGTCTACCGCCTGCTCCAACCGGCCAACCTGGTCAAAGAAATCATTCGCTGACCGGATCCGGTTATTGGGGATGTGATTTTTTGCTGAAGAAGTGTTATTTCTTTTTCTTGGCGATCAGAAATTTTCCGCAGTTTTCGCAGACAAAGATATCATTGCTGCCTTCGATGGCCGAACTCATGCCCGTGGCAACGTTGATGTAGCAGCCCTGGCATGCCCCGTCCTCCAATTCCGCCACGGCAAATCCGTAGCGCTCCATCAGCCTGTCGAATCTGGACAGTAGAGCAGCATCCAATTCTTCCCTGATGAAACCGGCCTGCTTTTTCAATCCCTTGATCTTTTCTTTGGGGGCTTTGCTCTTCTGCTGCTCGATCCTCTGGAGCTTGTGGAGCACACTGGCCCGGCTCATGATTATATCCTCGGGTTGAGGAAGCCTGAGCTCAATCTCAGCGAGGGCTTGATGAAGCTCGTTCCGGTCCTTGGCGTTGAACAGCCTCTTTCGGAATCCCTCCCGGCTGAGGAACTGGGCCAAACCGGCAAAAAGATGATTGAAAAGTCCAGGGATAGTGGGATTCCAGACGACCAGGACGATGATATGGACTTTCTTTCCGTCGATGGCATCAAAATCGATCCCCTTGGCGGATCTTCCGACGACAACGGCCATATCATCCCCAGTGTTCATGCGCGCATGCGGCAAGGCGACTCCGTGTCCAATCGCAGTGGGGTCCAACCGTTCCCGGTCGATGATTCGAGTGAGGATGGGTTTTTTGTTTTTGATCAGCTTCTTTTTATAGAGGACATCGAGCAGTTCCTCCAAAGCCTGGATTTTGGTTTCGGCTTTGAGATCAAAAACAACCTGGGCGGGCTTCAGGAAGTCGGAAAAATGCGTGCCTTTAGATTGATCCATCTCCATCTATTTGTATTTTAACACAAAAACTACTCTCTCTAAAAGTAAAAAACAAAAATTCAACAATTTATTTTATTTCATCTCGAATGAGAAACAAATTACTCAATAGTGGGTAAGGCTTTTCCCCTGCCGGTTCGCGCCGAAAAAAAATCCAGCCTTCTTTTTCCCTATCTACGGACATAATTTGACTTATTTCCATGGTCAAGGCGGAGTTGGCACTCTTTTTGCTATTCTTTCATTGAGCCTGGATAATTCACGAATTCGGCCAAATTCATGAATTGGTCAGGCGGGAAGAAAGGATGATATATTTTAACTTCACTTTATCTAACCTGGATTATTCACGAGTCGAGGTTGCTGCAGCTGCGAGGCGTGATGGATGCAGC
>CBFDBS010000345.1:0-2561 GCA_965603105.1 uncultured bacterium | reverse complement strand
GGATAAACAGGTTTTCTCGATACCTCTTGCTGATCTCAAAGCAAAGGAGAGAAAATCTATCAATTTTCAGTTATTAAAGGACTTTTCTGTCTGGTTCGTTAATTCATAAAAAGATATGAGATAAATTGGGGCCTGTCCCCAATTTTCCCCCATTTTCCCTATTAATGGATTTCAAGGGTGTAGATTTTTCTTGGATTTACTTATAATAAAACGATCTATGAATTCTGAAGTATTGAGAAAACCTCCTCTGCTTATGCTGGAACCGGCTACACCTTCTGGTTATCGTTTTGGATTGGTCTCACAAAAAAAAGTGTGACTCGCAGAACGACACCGCTGCTTCCGTAAAGCTTGTCAAGAGATGAGAAGAGAAGAGAAAAAATGAGAAGTAAAAAAAGCCAAAGAAGAGGAGAGACTCAGCTTTTGCGAAGGACCGAATAGAAATGGAAATAAAAGAACAAAAACAACTTGAAGTCACCGTCGATAAACGTCACATCGTCTCACTCGGAGAACGCCTCTATACGGAAAGCGTCGAGCTCCTCCGGGAACTGGTCAATAACGCCTACGATGCCGACGCCACAGCCGTCCATATCACGATCACCTCCGAAAAAATCGTGATCGAAGACAACGGTTCCGGACTGGACCTGGAGGGGCTGAAACAGTATTTCAATATCGGCTCGGAAGAAAAAGTCCTCCATCCGCGGACTCCCAGGCTGGGAAGAGATAGAATCGGGCAGTTCGGTATCGGCAAATTCGCCTCCCTGGCTGCGGCTTCCCGCTTCGAAGTTTTAACCCAGCACAACGATTTTGCGGCCCGGGTGATTTTCGATAAAGCGGATTGGGAAAAATCGAAAGACACCTGGCATATTCCCTGCGAGATTACGGCCCCCGATCCCAAGAGAGGGGATGGGACAATCGTGGTTCTCTCAGGGCTTTCCAAGTCCTTTGAACTGACGGAAGTGGAAAAAAGGCTGACCGAAGCCGTCCCGCTCAAAGCTCCCAATTTCGAGGTTTATCTCAACCGGCACCGCCTACTTCCCCAGAGCTATGTGGGCCATAAAATCCCGCTGCTCGAAGGGTGTAAATACGGGCTGGTTTCAGGTGAGATCGTCATCTCTCCGACCTCCACGGCTTCGGCCAAAGATCTGGGAATCGACATCAAGGTCAAAGGCGTGACGGTTAAAAAGGACCTCTTCGGGATGGAGACATGGGGCAAAGCCGTGGCCAGGATCAGAGGAGAAATTAACGCCGATTTCCTGCCCATCACCAGCGACAGATCCAATTTTATCACCGATTCCGACGAGTACAGGGAATTTCTGAAAATCATGGAGAAGGCCGTCGGGATCATCAAAAAGACACTGGGCAGGGAAGCCGACCGGCAGCAGGACAGAAGGGCCGGGACTGCGGTTAAAGAAGCCCTCCAGAGAATCCACAAAGCCCTGTCCCTTAATCCTGATCTTTCTCCCTTCGGTCCCATCTCCTATGGACAGGAGGAAGGAGTCGGAGGCGGAGGGGCCGTCCTGAGTCAGGAGAAGAAAAAGGGGGTGGTTGAGGTCCAGCCACCGGATTCGGAATCGCAGCCACCGCCTCAGCCAAAACCAAAAAAGAAAAAAAAGAGCCATCCTCTGGTCAAAAAAATAACCCCGAACGCCATCGTCCGCAGGATGAGAATGGGAGACAGCACGGTCTCGGTCTGTGTCGACCATTTCGGGGAGTCGGGACCGGAGTCCTTTTCGGAAGGGAATGTCGTTTACATCAACCGCGACCATCTTTTGTTCAGAAGGGAGGCGCGAAAATCGGCGACTTTCATCATGTATGTCGCCCGCCTTATGACCCAGGAGATTTCTTTGATGAACGAGACCCGCAGCCCCCGGCTGGCCTTCACCCGCCAGAGCAAGCTCCTCAAAGACGCCTTCACCGAGAAATAATTGAAAATTGGGGACAGGCCCCGATTTATTTTACTCTGTCCCCTTCTAATTCTATGCCGTTTGCGGAAAGGCGCATTTTGACAACTTTCCCCTCATCGTCTCTGTAAAATTTGAGAAAAAAGTAGACGTTTTCGCTATTCGCCGTTTCGAACTCTAGCTTTTCCAAATCAACGGGTTTCAGAATGACCTCCTCCCCGTCATCTTGATCATAGCCGATAAAAGAGCCGTTCCTTTCGAAAAATGTGATAATGAATGTTCCCTCATCGACGGTGAAGGCATAATCGCCCGCTACTTCCGAATAGATTTTGTTAGCTTCGGCAATTTCATCCTGGGCGCTTACAGTCGGAGAAGGCAGTGCGACAGCCGAGATCATAAGAATGAGACTGAGGACTAACAACTTTTTTTGTATATTCTCCACATGAACCTCCTGCTTATAAATACAATTCCATCTTGTAATTACAGACGAGAACGAACTCAAAAAAGTTCATTTCTAGACTCTTCTCCCATCCTTCTGCGCTGGTCTAAAGAGAACTTGAATTCCCTTAGGAAAGATTTAGTCCTATCCAGGTCAAGCACAGCATATATAATTAGATTGTGCAAATAAATTGATATTATCGCACATCTATATTATAATAA
>CBFDBS010000344.1:0-2601 GCA_965603105.1 uncultured bacterium | reverse complement strand
TTTCCTGGAGTATTGATTGACGATTTCCAGGGTGACCGAGCAGTGCTGTCCGACTCTCTTTTCCATCGACCATCCCTCCTCATCATAAGAAACAAAGAGCTTGCCTTTCTTGGAAAGGCTGAGAAGGAAGGGATCTTTTCCGTTCACAAGGAGGTCGACGGTTTTGGGCCCGGTTGGCTGGTCGAGAAAGGGGATCGGTGCTTCCAGAAGAAAGGGGAGTGTATCCGAATAGTCTCCGATCTCCCTGTGGGAGAGTCCGCGGAATCCCGAGGGAGACGGTTCGACGTGGCTGTCGAAGTGCTCCCGTGCTTTGACGGTCAAGGTGGTCATGGTAGCGATTCTGATCGATTTTTCAGGAGCGACGATGCAATTGGTGACCGGGAACATGGTCTCGGCGCCGTGGATGTCGATGGCGATGTCTACATTCTCTCTGCGCAAAATCTCCATGGCCCCGAAGGTCACTCTCTCCATAAGGGGTCCCTTAGCCCTTCCCGGCCAGGTGCGGTTGGTGTTTCTCACATCGAGGAAAGAGAGAAGCTGTTTATCGGGATAATGTACATAGACATCCGGGTCGGGCCATTGATCGAGCGGGGAGGCGTCGCGGTTTCCCATCCGGAATCTCTTCTTTCCCCATTCTGTCGGTATGTCGTAATAAAGGGGGTAGCCGTCTCCGGACCGTGTGTTCCGGCCGGCGCTGTTGTTGAACATAGGGATAATAATGACGGATCCTTTTTCGACGACCGCATTTTCGATGAACAGGACGGCCGTCAAAAGCGCGGCGGGTTCGTTGGCATGGGTGTTGGCGAGGAGAAGAATCTTTCCTCCCTCTTCTTTTCCCTCGAGGAAAAACACTTTTGTATCTGCCATGGTTCCCTTGATTCCGGGGGAATAATCACTCAACTGGACGACTTTGGTCACTCCGGGCCCGGATACGATCGGGATCTGGAAATGCCTGTGTCGATAAAGTTGGATGCCTGCCCAGATCATGATGGTGCCGGAGATGAGGATAAGAAATGATTTTATGATATTTACTTTTGACATCTTGCCTTCCTCGATCATTTGATGCGCAAAATCCTCAAAATCAAGGGGATCAAAATGAGCAGATAGAGAAACATGTCGTTGACGCTTTTTTTCTCCTTTACAAAATTCCAGACCAGCAAAGTTACGATGTAAACGCAGATAAGGTAATAGAGGATCATTATGATAGGCACCTTAAAGCTCCTTTATGTTGTTGATCACATGCTCCATTTGACCAGAAAATCCAGCCGGGCGCTGAACAGAACCATCAGAATCCCCACGGCTGTTATGACAATCCAGGGAACCCAGGTCTTTTTTAAAAATGACCAATAGGTCCCTTCGTATTCCGAGACCATGACACTCAACCGCCCTATGAGAGCCGTCGGGGGGAGCCCGTCACCCAGGGGCCAGAGAAGGCTGAGTCCCGCAATAGCGACTGTAGCGTGCAGCCCTATGGAATCGAGAAACCAGATCAAGGGGATGCCGATTATGGCGGCGCCGCCGTAGGTGAGAACGCCTTCCGAGACGGGGATAATAAAAATCAAAGCGATATAGAGGAGGACCAGCGGAGTGCTGATGACGGCAAAAGAGAGCAATCCCCTCACTCCTGTAGCTGTTAAAATCTGCTGCAGCATACCCACCACAACCATGGTGGCCAGCAGAGGAAGGAGGCGCGTCATTGTCTCCCGCGAGAGTTTGAGAATATTGATCCGTTTGGGGCTGACAAGCAGAGCGACAAATCCTGCGATGGTGAATTCAAGGGCCAGACCGAAGATAGGGGTGGCAAAGGGCCAAATCCGGGAGGCAACCACCAGCCCAAAAAAAACAAGGAACGGGAGAGCAACCCTCCATCCCCTCATTTTCTCGGGAACCGGTGGCATGTTTTCCAGGATTTGCTTTTTATCCAGGACTCCTTCTCTTTTCCAGCCCAGAAACAGAACGGTAAAGGTGCCCAGAAGAAGAACCGGGATTCCGAGAGGAAGTTCGAATCCCACGTAGGGAATGGCGGTTCCGGCCGATAAGATCATGGCCCAGATATTGACCGGCGGAGCGGCCGCACTCAGGCCGGCCACGATAAAGAGAATAGCGGCGGCCCGTTTTTTATCGATTCCAAGATAGCCCAGAGCCAAAGCGATCGGGGCTCCCACCACAAGGAGAGAGACACTCCCTGCGCCTGTCAGTGCGCCAGGAATGAGCACAATAATCATCAGCAGAATCAGGGCGACCACACGCATGTTGTAGAAGTATTTGATCGTACCTCTGACCACGTAGTTCACGCCGCCTGATTCGGAGACGATGGCCATAAAAATTGTGGCGGTTGAAAAAACGAGGATAACATCCAAGTAGGTGAAGCTGCCTTCGACAAGATGCCGGAAGAGCTGTCCGACGGGAGGAGTGTTCTTAAAGGCCCCGGCTAAACCGCCGGCGGCGGCCGCAAAAAACATGCTCAGTTCGACCGAAAGCTTTTTCCACTTGGCCAAAGCATAGGCCAGGACCATGACAGCCAGAATGATTCCTATTTGTGTTTGCATTCCTTTACCCTTATAAAATGCTGCCGTAGAGAAAGGGCTTCTCTGACAGAAT
>CBFDBS010000343.1:0-2606 GCA_965603105.1 uncultured bacterium | reverse complement strand
ATGCCCGAATATTCAGAAAAGGAAGCCAAAGCCGGGTTGAATGCTGAGCTGCCTGCCATAGAGACCTTTACTAATCAATTCCCCGACTACGAGATCACCATCGAGATCCCTGAGTTTACATCCGTGTGTCCTATAACCGGGCTGCCCGATTTTGGGGCATTGGTCATCCGCTATATCCCCAAAGACCACTGCCTCGAACTCAAGTCTTTGAAGATGTACCTTCTTGCCTACAGGAATTTGGGGATTTTCTATGAGAACGCCGTCAACAGAATCCTCGAGGACATCTCTTCGGCCTGCCAGCCCGTCAAGGCTTCTGTCCGGGGAGAGTTCAATCCGCGCGGGGGGATGAAATCGGTGATTGAAGCACACTTCCCGCGCAAAACAGAATCCGAATAATCCGAAGGCTTCGATCCGTCTCGGTGGGGATATCGAGTTTAACCTGAATCCATCCTTACATAAGCCTTCCCGTCACAACCATGAACTCCAGTAGGCGCTTCTCTGACCCGACAGTCATTCACTTCATCTCCAATCGAAACAAGCGTCTGATTGGATTTTTCCGCTTTGAAGTTTCCGGCGTTTCAACTATACTTTCGCTTTCGGCATAAACAGGTCATCGAAGAAAATGGACGAGTATAAAAAATTTGGCAGTTCTGACGTTCTCATGCTTGTGGCTGTTGTCCTCTGGGCCGTCAATTTTTCTCTGGTCAAGGTGGCCTTGAAAGAAATGTCCCCCATGGGCTTCAACGGCATCCGCCTCGCTTTTGCCTCGATCCTTTTGATTTTGTTTCTGGCTGTTAAGAGAGAGAGTTTCCGGATGGACGGCCCGGTCTTCTGGAAGCTTGTGGCTTTAGGCATTGTGGGCAATACAGCCTACCAGATCCTTTTTATAAACGGAATTTATGTCACGACCGCTTCTAATACGGCGATCATTATTGCCATCACGCCTGCCTTCATTGCCATGTTGAGTTCCGTTTTGAAACATGAACGCCTGAATTGGGCGGCCTGGACGGGGATCCTCATTTCCTTTGTCGGGTTCTATCTGGTCATTTTGCGCAACTCTGGAAAACCCGCTTTAACAGGAGAAGGCGTAAAAGGCGATTTATTGATCCTCGCCGGAACCGTATGCTGGGCGGTCTACACGGTTTTGGCCAGGCCCCTTCTCCGTAAGATTTCCGCTCTGAAACTGACAGCGATCACCATGGTAGTGGGCACGGCGTTCTACCTGCCTTTTGCTATTCGAGATGTCATCCGCATTCCCTACGCCGAAGTGAGTGTCAAAGCCTGGGCCTCCCTGGCCTTTTCCGGTCTGTTCGCCCTGGCTGTCTGCTATGTCATCTGGTATGAATCCGTCCAGCGGGTGGGCAACAGCCGGACAGCCATCTATGACAATTTGATCCCGATCCTGACGGTTCTGTTTGCCTCGCTGCTCATTGGAGAGAAGATCTCCCCTCTGCAAGGAGTGGGCATGGTCGTCATTCTTGCCGGAGTTTATCTGACGCGCTCCGGCTACCGATTTTTTGAGCGAAGATAAAAAAAAGAATTTTGTTCGAATGTCTGATTGATTCGGGGATGAAAAATTCATAAAATTGGGGAAATGGTAATAAAAGAAATTATCAAATCCCTGCGTCCTCACCAATGGACTAAAAATTTCTTTGTCTTCGCCCCCCTTATCTTCTCGGAAAATGTTTTCAATTTCCCTTTGATCTTGAAGTCCGTTCTCGCTTTCGCCCTATTTTGTGTGCTCTCAGGAGCCATTTACATCTGGAACGATCTCAGAGACATCGATGAGGACAAACTTCATCCGCTCAAGTCGCAGAGACCTCTCGCTTCCGGGCGGTTAGAAAAAACTCCCGCTGTCCTGGCTTTTGTTTTTCTCTGTGTCCTGGGATTGAGTCTGTCCTTTGTCTTGAACCTGAACTTCTTCCTTTTGGCTTTGGGATATGTTCTTCTGCAGTTGGCCTACTCCGGATGGCTCAAACATGTCGTCATCTTGGATGTGCTGCTGGTGGCCGCCGGTTTTCTCATTCGCGTGATCGCCGGAGGCGTAGCCATCGAGGTCGATATATCGGCGTGGCTCCTTATCTGTACCTTTCTCCTGGCTCTCTTCATTGCCCTGAGCAAGAGGAGGCATGAGCTGATCTTCCTCGAGAAGGAAGCGAGCAGCCACCGGCCCATATTGAAAGAATACTCCCCCTATCTTCTCGATCAGATGATTTCTGTGGTCACCGCCTCGACGGTGATCGCCTACTGCCTATACACCATATCCGAAGAGACCATCGCCAAATTCGGTTCCTCGAATCTGATCTTTACGGTGCCCTTCGTGCTCTACGGAATCTTCCGCTATCTTTACCTGATCCACCAGAAATGCGAAGGGGGAAGCCCGGAGTCCTTGTTGATAAAAGACAAGCCCTTTTTTTTCGGGATCCTGTTATGGATCGTTTCCGCTATCCTCATCCTATATGTCGAGTTTTAAAAATGAATAAACCCAAAATTGTCGTTTTAAAAACATCTCCTGAAACCATCCTGGAAGACTATAAAAAGATCATCCGCCTGGCAGAGTATCAGAGCTTTATCTCTAAGGATATCGATTCGCTGATCAAACTTAA
>CBFDBS010000342.1:0-2665 GCA_965603105.1 uncultured bacterium | reverse complement strand
GTTTTCAGACGCCACATCCTGAAGAGATTCGGCGTCGGTTGTGGGGACACACAGCCTTTTGCCGTTATGGCTGACTGCGGTATAGGCCGTGACCTGTCCTGAAGGCAGTTCTGCAAGTTTATGGATCCGGCCTTCGAGATCGACTGAGCAGATTGTGCGGCCGTTGATGAAATAGACCATGTTGTTTTCAGGATCGAAGGTGACGCTGGCTTTGCCCAAACCCGACTCCGGTTCTCCGTCGTAGTAAATATAAGATTTCAAATAGCCGCCATTGAAGTGGGACAATTGTTTTTCAGTTCCCGTGGTCAGATCAAACAAGAAAATATTGGGAGAAAGGCCTTCGGTTCTGATAAAGACAAATCCGGAGCCATCCTTTAAAAAGCTTGTCGAATGAAAATAGAGAAGCTGGTCATTTCCCTTCCCTTTTGTGGCTGGAGTCAATTTATGGCGCATCATCTTTTGTCCCACAGTTTGTCCACATCGACGGGGATTCTCAAGAGGGTTTTAATGAGCAATCCGGCACTGGACCATTGTCTCCCCACGATTTTTTGCAAGAGCATGACCAAAATACGCATGGTAACGACAGGCAGAGCCCAGGCAAAAAATTTACGTGTGAAACGTATCATATTTTTAAAATAATAGTAATCTGAAAAAAGACTGTTTTTTTCTTCTTCCCGATATCCCCCGCCGACTGTCGTCCCTGCCTTATGGTAGACGAGACTTTCGGGCGCAAAAGCCAAAGTGAATTTTCCTCTGGCTCGCATGCTCCAATCGATTTCTTCAAAATAGATGAAGTATTCCTCACTCATCAGCCCGATATCCAGAAGAAAATCCTTGGAGACGAGCATGGAGGATCCATAAACGTAATCCATTTGCTTTTCGATGTCTTCGGCACTTAGATTCTTCTGAAGAGGGGAGTTGCATCCCAGAGGCTTACCTAAACCCGTCCATCTGTTGAAACGGACTCCTCCGTAAGTCTGTACTCTCCCAGGGAAGTTATAATACAGAAGTGTCGAACCGCAGAGACCGGCTGCCGGCTTTTCTTTCATTCGGGACACTAGGTGAGAGAGAGCCGTCCGTTCGACGATTGTGTCGTTGTTCAGCAGCCAGACATACTCGAAACCACCCATCTGCAGAGCGTATTGAAGGCCCAGGTTGTTTGCTCCGGCGAATCCTCTGTTGATGGAGGATTGAATCACGATCAAGGTTTCTTGACCGTTTTTTTCCGCAGGTTGGAAGTTGAGGTCATGGAAAACGGCGGGCCGCCTGTTTCTTGCTTCGGGAGAGAGCGGTTGAAGCTTGAGTGGATTTTGAAAAGGGATGGAAGGATTGAACTCTCCCCGGGCCCATTTAATGATAAATTGGACGCTTTCATCCCGAGAACCGTCATCCACGACGATGATTTGGTAATCCGGGTAGTCCAGTCGATAGACGGATTCAAGGCATTCGATGGTGTGTGGCCACCCTCCTGTGAAGTTGGTGATGACGATGTATGTTTTTCCGGTCATCGATTCAATATCTCGTCCCAAAGGCCTTCGATCGCCTCCATCTGCTTGGAGAGTGTGAACTTCTCTTCCATTCTTTGTCTCCCTCTCTGTCCCATCCGGTTTGCTCTTTCCGGATTTTTGATCAAGTGTTTAACCGCTTGAGCCAGAGCATGGGAATCCTTCGGGGGAAATAGGATACCTGTTTTCCCGTCGAGGATCAATTCGGATGTGCCCCCTGTCTTGCTGGCTACGACCGGTACTCCCATGGCCATCGCTTCCATCAAGACCAGGGCTGCCGGTTCCGGAGTGATGCGGGCGTGGGCCAGAATGTCCAGGGATTCGAGAACGGAGGGGGCATCGCTCCTCCAGCCGGTAAAAAAAATTTCACTTTCAAGATCCAACTTTTTTACGAGACTCATGAGTTCCTGGTGGTAGCTGTCGGCATACACGTGTCCGACTATAAGAAATTTGACATCCGGATCCGTTTTTAGAACCTCTGCGGCCGCTTCGACAAAATAGCGATGACCTTTTTCCGGAAGAGGCTGTCCCATGAGGCCGATCACTTTTGTGTGCGGCCGGATCTTGAATTCCTCCCGGAAACTCTGTCCTTTCCCTTTTCTGCGGAATCGACTCAGATCGAGACCGTTGTAGATAGTCTTAATCTTTGAGGCCGAAAGGGAAGCTTGGAGCAAATTGGTGCGGCAAGCCTCGGATGCAGTGATGATGCGTTCACACACAGCACCGACGATATGATAGATTGGGCGGCTCAGCGGGGTGATCCTTCTCATGTTGTGAACATGCCAAACCAAAGGTTTGCGTGAGAGAAGGGCCGGCAGCAGGCAGTAAAGACAGCAGGGGTAGGCATTGGCGTAGGTCAGGTCGATGTTTTCGGCATGGATGACGTGCCGCATCTCAAAGTAAATGGCTGCTGAGGCCCGCAGGTAGGCCGTCACCTTCGAAAGGGAAATACCACTCTTATCGATTCGAGCCAATTGCGGAAAATGGAAGCTCTTCATGCAGGAAATTCCAATTTTTTCTGCTTCATGCTGGAGATGTGTGTTTTTCCCGTTGCAGAAGAGATAAGGTGAGTATCTGTCTCTATCCAGACTTTTGAGGATATCGAGGAGGACAAATTCGGCGCCGCTGATTTCAGCGGAGTCGCTCACAAAGAGGATTTT
>CBFDBS010000341.1:0-2683 GCA_965603105.1 uncultured bacterium | reverse complement strand
GGATGGAAAAGGAGACTAAGAAGAAAAAACAACTAGAGACCTGATACTTCTGGTTTGGGCCTGATCTGTCCAATTGTCCTGAGCCCCCCGGTTGGAGAGTCTTCCTTAATATTTTAGATTGTCGAAATCACAAATGGCTCTTGTCTTTTTCCTTTCGAGGAAGAAATGGTGAGATATTTAAAAGGAGGCTGGCATGGATTTGAACAGTGTTTTGAACGGTCTTAAAACTTGGGCGTTCAGCGCAGGATTGAAAATTGTACTTGTTTTGGCTTTAGTGCTCATTGTGCTCAAAGCAGTTAAAATGATTTCTACACGTCTCTCAAAGGGGATTCTGAAGAATCAGGAGGATGAGGATTCCGTCAAGCGAGCCCAGACGCTCACCTCGGTGATTCGCAATCTGTTGAACGCGGTTATCATCATCATCGCATCGATGACGGTTTTGGGGGAACTCGGGATCGAAATTGGTCCCGTTCTTGCTGCGGCCGGGATTCTGGGTATCGCCGTCGGATTTGCGGGCCAAAGCCTGGTCAAAGACGTCATCAACGGATTTTTTCTCCTCTTGTGGGAGCAGGTTCGCGTTGGGGATGTGGTCGAGGTTGCCGGCAAAAGCGGACTCGTTGAAAAAATAAACTTGAAAATGACGGTTCTACGGGATCTGGCCGGGAATGTCCATTACATTCCCAATGGAAATATCGATGTGGTGACAAACATGACGAAAGATTTCTCCCGCTACGTTTTTGAGATCGGAGTCGCTTACAGAGAGGATGTCGATGAGGTGATGGAAGTGATCAAGAAAGTCGATGAGGAGATGCGGAGTGACCCGGCCTTCAAAGATGATATTCTGGATGCCATCGAGATATTCGGACTGGACAAGTTTGGAGATTCCGCCATAATTATCAAAGCCCGAACGACGACGAAGCCCATCAAGCAGTGGCGTGTCGGCAGAGAATTCAACCGCCGGATCAAACTGGCCTTCGATGAAAGAAATATTGAGATTCCGTTTCCTCACAGAACCATATATATGGGCGAAGACAAAAAAGGCCATGCCTCACCGCTGAGAATCATGGACATGGATGGGAAAGAAGCAGAGAACTGAGAAAAATGATTCGTGCGGGATTTTTCACGCTTTGAGTTATAAGGACAAAGGGTATGAAAAAAAGGCATAATAAATTACGTTCAATTTCTATTTAGGAAGGCAAAATGCACAAGCGAAATTTTTTTAAGAGCATCAAGATGTTGGGTCTTCTTATCTGTTTGTCTATTCCACTCTGGGCGACTGATGTGGGTCCAGAGAAGGGATCTCTTGTCATAGTCGGAGGGGCCATGAGGGATCCGGCCATAGTCGAGCGATTTCTTCAACTGGCCGGGGGAAAAGACGCGCCGATCGTCATTATTCCCACCGCAGGAGGAGGGGATGAGTATGACCAGTACTGGTCCGGGCTGCTCCAGTTCAAAGAAGTGGGTGCGACAAACCTCACCGTTCTTCACACGAATGATCGTAACGTAGCCAATTCGGAAGAATTCGTGAAACCGATCCAAGAGGCCCGGGGTGTCTTTTTCGGTGGCGGCCGGCAGTGGAGGTTGGCCGATTCCTATCTTAACACTAGAACCCACGAGGAACTGGTGAAGCTTCTCGAACGGGGAGGAGTAATAGGCGGCTCGTCAGCCGGGGCGACGATTCAGGGATCCTATCTTGCTCGGGGAGACACCAAAACCAATACCATCATGATGGGCGACCATGTGGAGGGAATGGGATTTCTTAAAAACACGGCCATCGATCAGCATCTCCTCAAACGGAACAGGCATTTCGACTTGGTAGAAGTTATAGAAGCGCATCCGGAGCTGTTGGGGATCGGTCTGGACGAGAATACGGCCATCGTTGTCCAGGGAAACCGGTTCGAGGTCATCGGCCAGAGCTATGTGGTTATCTATGATAGCACTCATGTCATTCCACCGGGTGGGCAATTCTATTTTCTTGCCCCGGGCGACCGTTTCAATTTGGAAACGAGAGAGGCCACCCGGCCAAGCCAGACCCAGCGTCCCATCGAACGGGTTCAAAAAGGAGATTGGAAGAAAGGAAATTAGGCATGATAAGGAAGATCCATTTCATCCTCTGTTTGGCGCTCTGTTTCTCTATTCTTTTTTCGTGTGCGACACAGTCTTATGACACCGTGATCGCCGGTGGCACTATCATCGATGGCTCGGGGGCAAAAGGCTTTGTTGCTGATATAGGAATTCGTGAGGGTGTAATCCAAAAGATAGGGAAGATTAAACAATCACAGGCCACGAGGATCATCGATGCCCAAGATAAATATGTCGTACCGGGATTCATCGATGTTCACACGCACTGTGATTCCGGGATTTTGGACACGCGAAAAAAGGAGGCTTTGAATTATTTATATCAAGGCGTGACAACCCTCGTCGGCGGAAACTGCGGCGGGGGGACTTATAATGTCTCCGATTTTTTTGGCAGGATGGAAGAGCAGGGGATCGGACTCAATGTTGTCCATCTTGTCGGACACGGCACCGTCCGTCAGGCTGTCATGCAGTATTCTGACGGAGCGCCTACAGCCTCTCAGATGGAAGAGATGAAGGCTCTGGTGAGACAGGCGATGGATGAGGGGGCTTTGGGAATATCTTCCGGATTGTTTTATGCTCCCGGCAGTTTTGCGCAGACCGCAGA
>CBFDBS010000340.1:0-2687 GCA_965603105.1 uncultured bacterium | reverse complement strand
TTCAAAGGGATCCGGGTGATAAACCTGCCTTCCTCATCGAAAACATCATAGATATCTTTTCCGTCCAGCTTTTCGTGTGTGCCCACAAAAATCTCGTTTGCATCACTTATTAAAAAGGCAAAATATGCGGGGTGATACCGCGATAATTCCAGGCTGTATTCCGAGGGGCCGCTTCGTTGCCGGGCCTCATTCAGCTCTTTTTCACTGATTTCGACAGGATCATAATCCTTAAAGATTTTCCGCATCAGAACTCCTTCCCTGTCATAGAGTTGAACTTCATAAAGAATGGGATATCCACAGATGATAAGATCATTATCTGAAACTGTCGCCACCAAACTGCGACGAAAGGGGTAGTATTTCTTCGTCCGGCTGTCTGAACTCGCAGGGGCGGAAGCCACGGTCATCGAATATTCAAGCTCGGGACTGAATTTTTGAAATTCCGTTCGCGATCCCTTTTCATTAGAAATGGGTATGATGGAATAAAAGTGACCTTGAGTGTCCATCTTCGGAAAAATCAATAGATTTTGGGCCATACTCAGCATTCGCAAATAGTCACCCTCCAAACTGAAAAAAGTCAAGCGCCGGGATGCCGCATCAGAGACTACAATTTCATCCTGAGGACTGATAAGAATTGAATAACAGAATGCCATCTCCCCCGGTCCCTGCCCCCGCCTCCCTATGGTTGTGACATGAAGCCCGTGGTTATCATATTTCTTTATATTGGCTTCTCTGTTATCCAAAACGTATATATTCTCACTATTATCTACAGCCAATCCGCGAACTTGAGAAAACATGTAGTTTTCATCTCCTTCTCTTACTCCAATGGATAATTCCTCTTCGAGCTGAAGCTTGCCGTCCTCATACATCGGTTCTTTGGGATTCTTGACTATTATCACACCATCCACATCCTCAATCGTCCCTTTCCATTTGGCCCCCTGCTGACCACATGAAACCAACAATACGATGAATAGGGATAAATAAATGGGTGAGCAGATTTTTCTCAATCTCCCCTCCTGAGTTTTTCCGGTCTATTATTAAATACGAAAAATAGAGATGCCGTGTTTATCCCAATAATCAGCATTGTTTTCAGGAAGTTTAAGGCCACCTCACTATTTCTATGGGATTCGATTGACCGATTCTTCGGCAGTGTGGTATGTATAAGTAGACCGCTTGGAGT
This sequence comes from uncultured bacterium, assembly GCA_965603105.1. GTDB lineage: Bacteria > Acidobacteriota > Aminicenantia > Aminicenantales > Aminicenantaceae > CBFDBS01. Next base: position 1,510 of record CBFDBS010000340.1, on the reverse strand, counting down.
AGATGGAGGGAGGAAAAAATGCCCGATATTGACGAAAAAAAAGAAGCCAAAAATTATTATCTCGACAGACCGCAAAAGTCAGAGGCTTTCTTTCTCAAAGGATCGAATTCCCTGGACTGGGGAATGAAAAACAGGCTGGCACGGATCTTCAATCCACAAACCGGCCGGACAGTCATGCTGGCCATCGATCACGGGTATTTCCAAGGCCCTACGAGCGGTCTTGAACGCATCGACATCAACATCCTCCCTCTCGTACCCTATGCGGACAGCCTGATGCTGACCAGGGGCATACTCCGGAGCATCATTCCGCCTTCTTCCAGAACACCCATCGTTCTCAGAGCGTCCGGAGGAGCAAGCATCCTCAAGGAGCTCTCCAACGAAGGGATTGCTGTAGACATCAAAGACGCCATCCGTCTCAACGTCTGCGCCGTGGCCGTTCAGGTCTTCATAGGCGGCGAATTCGAGAAGGAGTCCATCACCAACATGACAAAAATGGTGGACAAGGGCATAAAGTACGGCATGCCCACTTTAGCCGTAACAGCCGTCGGTAAAGAAATGACCCGGGACGCAAAATACTTCAGGCTGGCAACCAGGCTCTGTGCGGAACTGGGCGCGCACATCATCAAGACATATTACGTGGAAAAAGACTTTGAGACGGTAACCGCTTCCTGCCCGGTGCCCATCGTCATGGCGGGGGGCAAGAAGATCCCGGAGCTGGACGCTTTGACAATGGCTTACAACGCTGTACAGCAGGGCGCGAGCGGCGTCGATATGGGACGGAACATCTTCCAGTCCGAGGCTCCCGAAGCCATGCTCCAGGCCGTGCAGGCCGTCGTCCACGAAAACGAAAATCCGGCCAAAGCCTTCGACCTCTACAAGACATTAAAAGCCCAATAATCCGGAAGCAAGACATAATGAGGGTTTCGATTTGGTACAACAACAGGGACATCCGTCTGCGGGACGTGCCCATGCCCAAAGCCGGACCCAAAGAAATGCTCGTCAAAGTTATTGCCTGCGGCATATGCGGCAGCGATATCGTGGAATGGTACCGTCTGCCCCGGGCTCCCTTAGTCCAGGGTCATGAAATCGGCGGGCAAGTCGTCGAGGTCGGAGAGGAAGTAAGGAATTTCAAGGTTGGAGATAGGGTCTTTATCGCGCCCAAAGTCCCCTGTATGGAGTGTGATTACTGCAAAAACGGGCACTACCCTGTCTGTTCAAGCGTCAAAGAGAGGATGCCGGGAGGATTTGCGGAATACATCCTGGTGCCGGAGGCGATCGTCGAGAGTGGAACCTACCTTCTTCCTGAAAACATCAGCTATGATCTGAGCACTTTTATCGAGCCTCTCGCCTGTGTTGTCAGATCCCAGAGACTGGCGGGAATCAAAGAAGGCCAAACGGTGATGGTGCTGGGGTGCGGGGTGTCCGGCCTCCTTCACATCAAACTCGCCAAATTAATCAACTGCCGGGTGATTGCCATAGACATCAATCCAAAGAAACTTGAGTTTTCTCA
>CBFDBS010000339.1:0-2728 GCA_965603105.1 uncultured bacterium | reverse complement strand
CTGACCCCGACTTGACATAGGAGATAAATTCTATTATTTCTCTGAGGGTGGATAGGTCTTCGAGCCAGCTCTCGCCTTTTATAATTCTTTTTGTACTCCTGGGCTTCGGCATCACTCTTTTTTTTACTCTTTTTATACAGATCCCCTCTTTCACCTTGAAAAATCACGGTTATTCTCCTGGGATACTGATTTTTATCGTCATTTGGAGCGGAGCATTCCTCGGACTTTTCCTCATCTGGAGACTGATCGTCCTCTTTGACATCCGCATCCTGGGGGTCGAGCGTCAAAGAGCACAATCAGAGAATTTTTATCTCTTCAGCCCCGTAAGCCTTTTCCTGCTCACTCCTCTTTGCCTCCTTCATTTTTTGACTCAAGAGGACCTGAGAGCGCGCCTGAACAGTCTTTTGCTCTTGATCGCCGCAGCAGTTTTCCTTTTAAAAATTCTCCAGTTGGGCAGACATATCCAGTGGGCAAAACTTTGGGAAAGGAAGACGGCCTGGTTTTTCCGCCTCTCCCGCCGGAAAAAACTGGCGCTTCTCTTTTGCGTCTCCTTCGTCGTCTACCAGGTCTGCACCCAAATCATTGTCTCCAAAGGATTTTCTTTCTCGGGAGATGAACCCTACTACCTCATGACCACACACAGCCTTTACCAAGACCAAGACATCAATGTGGCCAATAACTACGACAACGAGGACTACTTTCATTTCTACCCCAAAGAGTTTTATCCCGATATCAAACTGGGCAAATACGGCCGGTACGGCAAGAAAGGAATCCAATGGATCTTCCCCATCAACCAGCCGGGAATCTCGGTCCTTATGCTCCCTTTTTACGCCCTGGGCCAACTCTTCAAGGGGCGCTTGCTGATCTTTATACTCAAAGGCAGTCTGTCTATCTGGGCTGTTTTCCTGGGACTACAGATTTTTCTTCTGGCCAATGACCTCTGGAGACGGGAAAGGCTGTCTCTTGTCCTCTGGTTTTTGTACAGCTTTTCCGTTCCGATTCTCTTTTTTGCCTTTCACCTCTACCCGGCCATCCCCATCGCCTTTTTCTCCGTTTATCTGTTCCGGAAAATCCGGGAGAAGGGCCCACTTTCGGCGCTCAACTATATGTTTCTCGGCTTTATCCTCGCCCTTTTCATCTGGTTCGGCCTCAAGTACAATATGATCTTTTTTCCTTTCCTTCTCATCTGCGTTTATTACATCCTCAAAGAACACAAAGCCAAATTGAAAGTTTTGGCCTTTGTGGCCTTTCCCGTTCTCTCTTTGATTCTCTTTTACATATATGTCCACGCACTTTACGGAACCTACAATCCCATCGCCATTTACGAAGGCGTGCTCACACCGGAAATTGTGCAGAACTTCAAACAAGTCATCCTCAACATCCCTCTTCTGCTTCGCATAGATACGTTCTTCGATTACTTCCTCGATCAAAGGGACGGACTCCTCCTCTATTCTCCCCTCTACTTTTTTGCTTTTCTCGGTCTGATCGAGGCATTCCGAAAGGCTAAAAAAGAATTCTTTATTCTCCTTTTTCTCTTTCTCCCCTTTGTCCTCAACTATGCTCTTCTTTCCCACCGCCAAGGCCACAGCCCTCAAGGCCGTGTGCTGGCCCCCGTTTCCTGGATTTTGATTCTTCTGGTTGGCTATTTCCTGGTCCACAACAAGAAGAAAATCTATACGCTGCTTTTTTGGACAGCGTGCGGTGTCGGATTCTTCATTGTCGTGCTCTGTCTCTTTCACCCCTCTTTCCTTTATCAGCCAACAACCCACGAATACACGTTTCGCGGCGGTGAACTTTTCGTCCACCTGAGCAACCTCAATTTCTATCTCCCGGATATTCTTCCCTCCTTTATTAAGGTCAACAACCTCGCCTACTGGCCCAACTATGCCTGGCTTGGACTGATCCTTCTTTTCTTTCTCGGATACATCAAAAAAGGGAGAGAACGGGAACAACACAGCTTTCCCTTCCACGTTCTGATGGTCTCGTCCGTCCTTTTCGTGTTCATTATCTGGTTTTCTTTTTTTCCGAGGATCACTCTGACCTGGCCCGTCAACGTCAGTTACAACAGCGGAGAAAAAATCACCTACTTCTCTTTGGAGCGGCATCAGCAGCTGAGACAGCAGGGGAAATTTCTCCTTTCAAAGGATGTCCATTCTTATTTATTCACCTTCACATCATGGAGGGAATTGACAGATATTCGTCTCGAGTTCGGTTCTCTGGAGGGCAGCTACCGTCTCTCTATCCGCCTCTTCGATCAAATGCTGTTTGAGGGAGAAACCGACAGCGAGATAAAAATCCTGGATGTCCCTTTGCCACCCTCCTACCGCTACAAAAAGACCAATCTTTATCGAATGCATGTGGATCTGACCAATCTTTCGAACGTCAAGACATCCGATAATCCCTACCTCTTCACTATCCATCCCTCCGATTAGCCTGAATGATTCATTCAGGCACGCTTGGACCGATCATGAAAAATGAAAATCTTCTTGGATCTCCTCCATTTTGAGTGGGTAAAATACACGGAATGGATGAAGCGACCATTGAAGATTTAGCCTTCTCGAGCCGACCTCGAGGGAACTCAGGTGACCGACGGCCGGTCGCGAATGTTTGAGCACGGAAGAGATTAAAAAAGCAAGGCAATTTTTCGATAGCTTCTTATAGAATCTCAGATTTATCATGCGGAGTTCCGCGGCCGCACCTTTTTAGGGGAAAAAAACCTGCAGTCTTA
>CBFDBS010000338.1:0-2747 GCA_965603105.1 uncultured bacterium | reverse complement strand
GCAAGGATCTGAAAAAAAGAGGATTTTCGTTCGTTGGCTCCACCATCTGCTACGCCTTCATGCAAGCCGCCGGCCTGGTCAACGACCACACCGTCGACTGCTTCCGCTACCATCAAGTCGGCATATGAAGACAACATCAAAAATGGAAGAGAACTTTCTTTTCTATCCTTTGTGATTGACCAGAGTTTTGATCCCTTCCAGCAGCATATCGATGTGATCGTAATTGATATAGATGGGAGTGGAAACTCTCAGGCCATGGGTTCCTGCCTTCACATTTCCGACTGTTCTTATGACGATGTTGTTCTTCTCTCTGACGTAATCCACCACTTTCTGGTGGTCGACCCCCTCGATGGAGAAGGCCGTCAGCCCTCCACTAATATAAGGATCTTCCGATGTGTGGAGCTTGACCCCGGGGATCCCCTTCAATTCTTTTTTCAAATAGGCCGCCAAGGCTTTGATCCGTCTTTCAATTCGCTGCTTTCCAATGGTGTTTAGAAAATCCGCAGCTTCGCCCAGGGCGATCGTCAGGGCATCGGCTCTCTGACTCAAGGTTTCAAATTTTTGGGCGTTCTGACGCGTATTCCAGCCCGAGGAGGCAATAGTCGGCCAGAGACTTTCCTGCCTGTCTTTCTTGACATAGAGCACTCCAACGCCGCACGGGGCTCCCATCCATTTGTAGGGACTGGTAGCAAAAAAATCGATACCCATGCTATGCATGTCGAGGTCCAGCATGCCTATGCCGTGAGCGCTGTCGGCCAGAACAGGGATATCCCTTTTATGGGCCATCGTGCACAATTCCTTTATGGGCGAAATAAGTCCCGAGATGAAAACGGTATGGCTGATGCTGATGATCTTTGTCTTCGGTGTGATAGCTTTTTCAAAACCGCCCACGAACTCATCTACACTCTTGGGTGGCAATCCAATGGGGACCTCTTTGATGATAATTCCATATCTGTCCCGCTTGAGTGTCCAGGGATGGGTTCCCCCCGGATGTTCCATGGTCGAAAGAACGACCTCATCTCCTTCTTTCATGTCCATGCCATTGGCTACAAAATTCATACCTTCCGTCGTGTTTCTACAGATAACGACTTCATCAGGAGAGGCGCCTATGAATTGAGCCAACTTATTCCGCACTTCACTGATTTTTCCGGGAAGAAAGTTGTAAACATCGAAGGGATTGGTGCACTGCCTGCGGAACGTTTTCATCAAGGTGTTAAATACGGGTTTGGGCATGGGGCCGACCGTGCCGTTGTTCATCATGATCACACCATCTTGGAACAAGTAGTGTTTTCTGAGGGCGTCCCAATAAACTCCATCCGGGGCATCATCACGCGGATACTGTTGATTCAGAGAGGTTATGCTTTGATAGACGGAGGCGTTGAGCCTGTTTAGAGCGGCAATCGAAAGCGCAGATCCTGCGGTGAGATATTTAAAAAAATTCCTACGTGATAAGCCGTCCGAAAGCTCTTCTCCCTTAAGACCCTGAGTGTTCATAAAACCCTCCTTTTATATATAGTAACAAGATAAAAACTTAATGAACTTCTCATCATGCGAAAATCAATGGACCAGCCTTCTACTAAACGGTGACTTCTTTAATACTGACTTTGGAGAGGTCCATCTGACCGAGTCCGTGGCTGAATCCGGCCTTGATCATAAAAATCTCATCCGCCTTCAGCTCCCAGAGTGTGCAGCAGTAGGAATCAATGGCGATCCGATCGACGCCGGCTACAATTTTCTGAGGTTTGATAATTTTTCCGGGTCCCATCGGACCGTTGGTGATGATGAATTCTGTGGCATCGACTATGTTGAGAGTCGGTTTGATAATTGTGTTCAAATCAGCAATGCACAAATCGAGGAATTCGATGGCCCCGATCTCAGTTTGCCAGCCTTCTTTGTGGAATGTTCTGTTGTTCGTTCGAAAGTTGAGTCCCATAAAATTCTTCATAGTGCCCGTGAATTTATTCCCGGCATGGTCTTTGGTGATGGGCAGGTTTATGAAGACGTCGTTGTTGTAGAATTCCTTCATTACACTCGCTTCACCGAGAGACTTTCCTGCGGGAATCTTCACCGGTTTGAAATTCGCTTCCTCACTGGTTATCAACTTGAGTTTTGCCCCCTCTTCCTTCAAAACTGCATCAAGTCCCGTCGCCTCCCAGTTGTTCATTTCCAGCCAGGACAGGCAGTTGACTTCAGCAGCCCCTGCCTCCCGGCACATCTTCACTACTGCCCGGACAATCTCGGGCTTAGTGAATGTTCCGGGATTCCAACGTTGTACATTGGGTAGGATGGCCACCTTTGCACCTTTGGGAACAAACGCCTCCATCCCACCAAGCTCCTCAACCGCTTTAACTGTGTTCTTATAATAATCGGCGCCACTGGCCACGACGATATCCGCAGCCGCAGCTCCGTAAATGGACAACGGCCTTCTCAACCCACCGGGAAGAACAGACGCCCCGAGAGCAGCGGCCCCGATCTTTGCACTTTTTTTGAAGAAATCCCTCCGGTCTATTTTGACTCCCATGTAACCTCCTCAATATTTAGCTCTGAACGAAAGCATAGCTAAAGCGAATATATAATACAGAACAAAAAACTTCAAATCCCGCGCTTCATCAAAATGATACTTCCCTGTTCCACCCCGATGTCGCGGGCTATGACCTGGCATTTAGCCTTGAGGAGGAAAAAAATCGGACGATCCTCTTCGGAGAGGGCTTCGTAATTCCCCTGCCCTTTGCTGATGATTATATCGG
>CBFDBS010000337.1:0-2766 GCA_965603105.1 uncultured bacterium | reverse complement strand
GCTTTCGATAAGGCCGAAACCGGCATTTGTTTTTCTTCCAATAACCATGAGTTCTGTTCCTGTTCGGACATGGTTTTCCCGACGGCCGTTATTGCCGAGAAGGGAGGCTCGCTGATCAATACCGATGGTTTACTGCAGGAATTTGATCCTGCCATAGACACAAGGGGTGACAGCTGGCCGGAGTGGAAAATCCTGGTCGAAGTCGCCAGGAAGAATGAGGTCGACTTCAAATATTTTGATCAATTTTCATCTCCAAAAAATATCTTGAAAGAGTTGAGAAAGGAAATCCCAAATTTCGGGAAGGACAGTGATTGAGGCAATAGATATTCTAATCGTTTTCGCTAAGATTGTCATGGCGATGATCTGGTTCCTTGTCCTGGCTCTCTACCTGACCTGGCTGGAAAGGAAGGAAAGCGCCGTGATGCAGGACAGGGTCGGCGCCAACAGGGCGAATCTTTTCGGCTTCCGCTTCATAGGGCTGTTCCAGCCCTTTGCCGATGCCATCAAGATGTTTTTTAAAGAAGACTTCACGCCGGCCTTTTCCAAAAAATTCCTTCATAATCTGGCACCCTTTCTCTCATTCTATTTTGTTCTGGTCACTATTGCGACCATTCCTTTCGCCGGTGACTTGAAGCTTGGCGGAAAGATCATCAAGCTCCAAGTTCTGGACATGGATATCGGAATCCTGTTTGTTTTGGCCATGCTCTCACTTTCGGTTTATGGGGTCGTCCTCAGCGGTTGGGCCTCGAACAACCGGTGGACCCTCCTTGGAGGCCTGCGCGGCGCAGCCCAACTCATTTCCTATGAAGTCGCCTTGGGTTTGTCGTTGGTTGGGTTGGTCATGATATATCCCTCGCTGAAATTTTCTTCAATTGTCGCTTCTCAGAGCCAGCTCCTCTTCGGTTTTTTACCCAAATGGGGGATTTTTCTCCAGCCGCTCGGTTTTCTGATTTTCTTGATGGCGGCTATGGCCGAGTCGGAAAGAGTGCCTTTCGACCTTCCCGAATGTGAATCGGAAATTGTGGGCTATTTCACCGAGTACAGCGGTCTCAAATGGGGTCTGTACATGTTCACCGATTTCATGAAAGTTCTGATCATCGCCTGTCTGCTGACCACTCTCTTTTTCGGCGGCTATCATGTTCCTTGGCTGGGCGCGGACGGATTCCACTTTCCGTGGGGAGGGCAGTGGCTGCTGCCCCATGCAGTCGTGATTATTCTTCAAGTCATCATGTTCAACCTTAAGGTGTTTTTCTTCTGCTGGATGCAGATTCTTTTCCGCTGGACCTATCCCCGTTTTCGGTATGACCAGCTCATGGATTTCGGCTGGAAATTCCTCATTCCGTTGTGTCTGATTAATATCGCTATCACCGGCGTTTTAATGAGTTTCATAAAATGATAAAGCAGTTCAAGTTTTTCATCGAAATCGTCAAAGGCAGCATCATCACAACCCGTCATTTCTGTGTGAATATGGTTTTCCATATTCTCAAGCTCTTCCACATCAAAACCAAACGGAAAGGGGCTCCAACCATACAGTACCCGGAGGTAAGACAGCCGCTGGCCTATAGACACCGGAGTCTACACAGGCTGATGAAAAGGGAAGATGGCAAACCCCGATGTGTTGCCTGTATGCTGTGTGCCACTGTCTGTCCCTCAGAATGCATCTATGTCGAAGCCGCTGAGGATCCGGATCCCGAAATACAAAAATATCCCTCTCAGTTCATTATCGATGTGACACGCTGCTGCTTCTGTGGCTTCTGCGTTGAAGCCTGTCCGGAAGACGCCATCCGCATGGACACTGATGAGATCGAGCTTGCCAGATACAACAAAGAAGATTTGGTCTTTGATCTGGAAAAACTCATCGGATGACCTTCGATCGCCTCACTCTTGGTTCATTCCGCATTAACGGCCTTAGAGACGGTTTTTTCCGTCTGGACGGTGGAGCCATGTTCGGCGTCGTTCCTAAAACTCTATGGGAGCGGATATATCCTGCCGATGATAAAAACCGGATTCGACTGGGATTGAACAGCCTCCTTGTCCAATCCGGCGACTTCAACCTTATTATCGATACCGGCATCGGAAGTCATTTCGATTCCAAACTCAGCGGGCTGTATACGGTCGATAACGAGCCCGGTCTCATCGCGGCTCTTGAGAAAGTCGGTTTGAAGCCGGAAGATATTGATATTGTGATCAATACCCATCTTCATTTCGATCACTGCGGAGGAAACACGATTGTCAGTGAAGGACGTGATATTCTTCCCACTTTTCCCCGAGCCAGATACATTATCCAGAAAGGGGAATGGGAGAGTGCGCTCAGGCCTAACGCCAGAGATAGAGCCAGTTATTTAGAGCAATATTTTGTTCCCCTAAAAGAACGGGGACAGCTTCAACTGGTCGAAGGCGATACAGAAATCTCCGAAGGTTTGGAAGTGGTCCTGGCCTCCGGCCATACAGCTCATCATCAGTGTGTGAAGATCGAGTCGGAAGGACAAACGCTTTTTTTTCTAGGAGACATGGTCCCTACATCCGGCCACGTGGGTCTTCCCTACATTATGAGCTATGACCTTTTTCCGTTGGAAACCATGAAGAACAAAGAGAGGTTTTATCAACAGGCGATTGAAGAGGATTGGACTGTGGCCTTCAATCACGATCCTGAGTATTTTTTTGGAAAGATAACCCAAAAAAACAGAAAATACGGCTTTCAACCTCTCTAAAACCTGGATTATTCACGAGTCAAGGTTGCCTTAGCGGCAACGACGCGGCCTGTGA
>CBFDBS010000336.1:0-2770 GCA_965603105.1 uncultured bacterium | reverse complement strand
CCACAAAAAGTTCAATCCTGGATATGGCCCCGAGATCAAACATTACACGTTTAGATCATTGAGCTTACATAGCGAGATCGACAGATTTTATTCATCATTCAGGTTAGAATTTAGGACAATAAAATGAAAACAAAAAAAAGCTCTGCCCATAAAAATAGAAAACCCCTTTTGATACTCTTTGGGATTCTTGTCATCGTCGTCATCATTATCTTCAACATGATGGCTCAGAGGGAAAAAGCCTTGAAAGTGACCCTTGAAAAGGTTGAAAAACAAAATCTGACAAGTCTCATATCCGCCTCGGGAGAAATCAAGCCCAAGAAGAATATCAATATCAGCGCCCATATTCCCGGCAGGATCATCAAAATCGGGGTCGAGGAAGGGCAGCGGGTGAACAGAGATGACTTTCTCCTCAAGCTCGATTCCACCCAGTATGAAGCATACGCTGACAGAGACAGAGCACAGATTCAAGCCTTGAAAGCCGACCGCATCCGAGCCGAAGCCGTTTTCAAGAGAGATGAGAAACTTTTCTATCGGCAGAAAAAGCTCTTTGAAGAAAAACTCATCTCCAATGAACAGCTGGAGGCTGCACAGGCGCAGTATGACATTTCCTACGCTCAGAACGAAGCCATTCTCTTCCAGATCAAGCAGGCCGAAGCCTCCCTGACAAGCACTCTGGACAATCTTACCAAGACCGTTTACAACTCTCCCATCGACGGCATAATCACCAGTCTACGGGTTGAGGAAGGGGAGATCGCCCTGGTTGGAACGATGAACAATCCGGGTACGGTGCTCATGACCATTGCCGATCTTTCGGTCATGGAGGTGGAAATCGAAGTGGATGAGACGGATGTCATCGGAGTCAAACTGGGTCAGGAAGCGGAAGTCCGGGTCGACGCATTCCCTGATGATATCATCATGGGGAAGGTGACTGAAATCGGAAGTTCCGCTCTTCAAGTGATAAGCACGAGTCAAGAATCAAAGGATTTTAAAGTCGTCATCACCCTGGAATCTCCACCCGAAAACCTTAAACCGGGCCTGTCCGCATCCGCCGACATCATTACGGCCCAGAAAAATGGTGTCCTGGCTGTTCCCATCTCAGCCCTGGCCTTAAGAGAAAAAGAGGCGGGGAACGGGCAAGGCAAAGAGGAACAGGAAGAGGGTGTGTTCATCGTCGAAGAAGGCCGGGTGAAATTCCAAATCGTGACCAAGGGAATTATGGGAGAGTTGATGATTGAGATTGTTTCGGGCCTTGAGGAAGGCCAGCAAATCGTCGTCGGCCCGTACAGCGTCCTCAGAGAGCTCAAAGACGACAGGCTGATTAAAGAGGAAAAAGACATAACAGAGGAATAATGGACAGCCCGAACAGCATCATCATCTCGGTCGACAACCTCTGGAAGATCTATAAACTGGGCGAGCAGGAAGTCAAAGCCCTATGCGGGGTTACTTTCGACGTCACCCGGAACGAGTTTCTGGCCATTATGGGGCCATCCGGCTCGGGAAAATCGACTATCATGAACCTCCTCGGCTGTCTGGATACTCCAACTGAAGGAACGTACAAGCTCAACAGCAAACTCGTCAGCACGCTTAGCGAAAACGAATTGGCTCACATCCGCAATCAGGAAATTGGATTCGTTTTTCAGGTTTTCAACCTGCTCCCGCGCTCTTCAGCCTATCACAATGTAGAGCTTCCTTTGATCTACAAAGGGGCGAACAAAGAAGAGCGAACGGAAAAAGTCGACAGAGCTCTCGAGATGGTGGAGATGGACCACAGAAAAAATCACCGGCCATCCGAACTTTCAGGGGGAGAAAGACAACGTGTGGCCATCGCCCGGGCACTTGTCAATGAACCCTCGCTGCTGCTGGCCGATGAACCCACCGGAAACCTGGATTCCAAGACGGGCCAGGAAATTCTCAATCTTTTTCATAAGATCCATGCCCAAGGGAACACCATCATTATAGTCACCCATGATTACGATATCGCCCGACAGGCACAGCGCATCATCTACACCAGAGACGGTCAGATAGAAAAGGAAGAAAGGAGGGAGAACGAAAAATGAACTTTCTCAATGTGGTAATCGGAGTGTTTTTCAATCCGAAAGAAACATTTGCGGCCATCTCGGAAAAACCCAGATGGACCGAAATATTCATTCTCCTTCTGATCGCCTGGATTCTTTTCGCCTACTTCACGGCCCCTTATTCCCAACAGGACAGCATCAAAATCTTCGAAGACAACATCAAAATGAAAGAAAGGCTGGGAGAAGAACGATACGAAGAGATGCTTGACAACTTCAGAAATCCATCTCCAACCATGTCCATCATCCGGCCCCTTGTTTTTATCCCTATTTCATTTGCGGTGGGCATGCTTTTTTCCAGCCTTATTCTGTTCGGCATGGGACGGCTGACTTCCACAGAAGGAAGCTATCTTCATGTGTTCACCGGATTCCTCTTCGCCAATCTTATCGACAAAGTGCTGGGGAATGCCGTCCGCCTCATCCTTATCCTGTCTCGAAACTCGGTGATGGAAACATCGACCGGATTGGCCCTCTTTTTTCCCCGTTTGGAAGTGGCTTCGACAGCCTTCATCATCCTCACTCAAATCGATTTCTTCCAGCTCTGGATGTTCGGGATTTTCGGTTTCTGCCTTTCCTCCGTCTTCAAGATCGAGCTGAAAAAGGCTCTCTTCCTCTCTTATGGCTTCTGGTTCCTCAAAACTCTGCTTTATATTGCCATGGGGCTCATCAGCGCCAGTTTCATGGGCTAGGCAGGTCCT
>CBFDBS010000335.1:0-2773 GCA_965603105.1 uncultured bacterium | reverse complement strand
TCAAACCAGGGATGTTTGCCGATGTCACCATTTTTCTCAACCATCAGATCCGGGCGCTCGTTCTTCCCAAGGAGGCCATCCTGGACGAACGGGGTGAAGACATTGTCTTCCTCCAGATGGATGGAAAATATTTCCCGACCCTGGTTGTCTTAGGATCCACAGAAGGGAATTTTGTTGAGATTGTCACCGGTATCGTGGAAGGTGACATCGTGATTACCACAGGAAACTACCAGCTCAAATCCAAGCTCTATGATGAAATCCTGAAACAAGGTCATATCCACTGATCCTGGACCGGTATAAAGGAATAATCTAAAATGATCGATAAAATTATTGATTACTCTTTAAAACACAGGCTGTTAACCATCCTCCTGATCATATTGGTTTCAATCTTTGGAATTATCGCTTACACGAAGCTTCCCAAAGATATCTACCCCGACCTCAACGCCCCCCTGGTTAAAATCATCACCGAAAATCCCGGGATGGCGGCCGAGGACGTAGAACGACTCATCTCCTTCCCCCTCGAAAGTCTACTCAACGGCGCCCCGCTTGTAGCCCGTGTCCGCTCGGAATCAACGACAGGAGATTCCGTCGTCACCGTCGAGTTCGACTGGGGGACGGATATCTACCTGGCCAGACAGATCGTCTCCAGCGTGCTGGAGCTTATCGCCGGGAGGCTCCCTCTGGGCACAACCGAGCCCATTCTGGGCCCCGTGTCATCCCGGATGGGAGAAATCTTCGAGTTTGCAGTTATCAGTGAAGAGGCCGATCCCATGGAACTCAGGTCGGTGGCCGACTGGACCATACGCTACAGGCTGCAGGGTGTGGAAGGTGTTTCATTCGTCATTAACCTGGGTGGATTCGTCAAACAGTTCCAGGTCTTTCTCAAACCCGAAATGCTCAAAAACTTCAACATCACCATCAACGACGTCAAGGAAGCCATCGAAGACAGCAACCGCAATTTTTCAGGCGGTATCATCATCCAGGGAGCACAGGAAAGCCTGATCAAAGGCATTGGGCGTATCGAATCCCTGGAACACATCCAGAACACGGTGATCACTTCCCGGAACAATGTGCCTGTCTATGTCACGGACGTGGCCGATGTCAGAGTCGGAGGCAAGTTCAGACGCGACGCGGCCAGCCACAACGCCCAGGAAGCGGTCTATGTGACTGTCGAAAAGCAGTACGGCGGCGACACTCTCGAAGCCATCAACAACATCAAAGAGGCTCTTTCGCAGATTGAAAGAGATCTTCCCCAAAACATAAAAATCAAACCCTTTTATGACCAGTCCATCCTCATCCTCAAATCCATAAGCCACGTCGAACTCTCTATCCTCGAAGGAGCCTTCCTCATCATCCTGGTCATGCTCTTTTTTATGTGGCATGTGAGAAGCTCGCTTATCGCCTCCTTGACAATTCCCTTTTCTATCCTCATCGCCATGGTCTTGATGTGGGCGTTCAACATCAAGTTGACCGTGATGTCCATCGGCGGCCTGGCTATCGGTATCGGGAAGGTTGCCAACGGCTCCATCATCATGGTCGAAAATATCTACCGTGTCCTTCGTGAAAAGAAAGGACAGGCCTCTACACTCGAGTTGACATCCGAAGCGGCCAAGGATGTGGGCAAGTATCTCTTTTCAGCCAATGTCATCATCATTCTTGTCTTCCTCCCCTTGCTCACCCTGCAGGGAATCGAAGGGGCTATGTTTATCCCCACCGCTTTCGCCGTGGCTGCTGCGCTTTTTGGTTCTCTCCTGCTGAATCTGACCCTCAAGCCGGTATTGTGCTCTATGCTTCTAACCGAAAAACACATCAAAGAAAAAAGAAGAAATCCGGTCACAGAATTTTTAACAAAGAAATACGAGAGGATCCTCAAAGGAGCCTTGGAACATAAGAGGGCCATTCTGACAGCATTCATCCTGTTCATCATCGGCGCCCTGGTGGCCTTCAACTTCTTGGGCAAGGAGTTCGTGCCTCCGCTGGACGAAGGTCAAATTATGGCCTCGACCGTTATGTTGCCTGAAACATCCATCACCGAGTCCATGAGGATGGGCACCAAAATCGAAAAGATTTTTCTCTCCTTCCCCGAAGTGGTCTCTGTCTCCAGGACAACAGGGACAGCAGAGGCCTCCGAGCATCTCCATCCCGTCAACCACAGCCATTACAACATCGAGCTCCTCCCCAGGGAAAAACGCAAAAGGGATTTTGAGAAAATCACTGCAGCCATGAGAGAAGAGCTGGACAAGCTCCCGGGTGTGGCCTATATCTTCGAGCAGCCCATCGCCAACAAGCTGGCCGAAATGCTGACTGGAACAGAAGGACAACTGTCGGTAAAACTGTTCGGTCCGGATCTCAATGAGCTCAATCTTTACATCGAAGATATCCGGAATGTGCTTGCCGAAGTCAAAGGGGTGGCCGACCTGCAGATCGAACAGACAACAGGCATTCCCCAGCTTGTCATCCGCCTGGACAGGGGAAAGCTGGCTCGTTACGGAATCCGTGTCAGTGATGTGGCCGATGTAATCGAAACCGCCCTTAATGGTATCGAAGCGACCGACGTCTATGAACCGGACCGGATCACCTCGGTCCTTATCCGCCTCCCCGAAAAGTACCGAAGCGACGAGGAGGGCATTAAAAATCTTCTTGTGGATGCCCCCAACGGCGAAAGAATTCCTCTATCCCAACTGTCAGAAATCTCGAAAAGCGAAGGCCCGCAGACGATATTCCGGGAGAACCTGATGCGGCGCAAGCTCATTCTTTGCAACGTCGTCAAACG
>CBFDBS010000334.1:0-2799 GCA_965603105.1 uncultured bacterium | reverse complement strand
AAACTTTATATTTTGAATGAAAAGGCCGTCACTTCCATCGTTTCTGTCGGCCCGGAATTTAAGCTGCTGGCCACCAATGAACTCGACGGGACATACACGTTGGCTTCGCCGGCGGTTTCGGGATCGCAGCTTTTCATTCGTACATCGACACACCTTTATTGCATCGAACAAGGGAAATAGCGGTTAACCCGGACTCATTTTTAAATCAAAAATAAAAAGCGGTGTTGCGTTTGATGCAGATTCGACCGGATAAATGAGAGAGCTTAAGTTAAAATGAAAACATGAAATGCCGAAGGATTTCTCGATGAGAATGCATCGAAACGGATAGAAAACTCATTAAAAAAAACTCAATAAAAAGACAACGAGGAGGAAGAAAAACATGAAAATAAGTACGATATTGATCGGGCTGGTTATTGTATTTTCGAGTCTATTGGCGGCCGCCCAGAATCCCCCAGGTTATGAAAAGAATTGGCATCAATGGCGGGGGCCGCTAATGACGGGAGTATCGCCTGACGGAGATCCGGCCATCGAGTGGAGTGAAACAAAAAACGTCAAATGGAAAATAGAGATACCCGGAAAGGGGCATTCTACGCCCATCATCTGGGGAGATCAACTTTTCATTCAGACAGCCGTCGATACCGGCAAGTCCGGGCAAACGGCAAGCCAGGCGACCGGCGTGCAGCAAGGCCGGGGCATGCCCACCACACGCTCCGATACGATCCACCAGTTTATTGTTTTGTCTGTCGACCGCCACAGCGGAAAGATCCTCTGGCAGCGGCTGGTCAAAGAGGAAGTGCCTCAGGAGGGAACGCATGAATTCGGCAGCTGGGCTTCCAATTCGCCCGTGACCGATGGGGAACATCTTTATGCATACTTCGGATCCCGCGGACTGTACTGTCTGGACCTGAAAGGCAATCTTGTCTGGGAGCGGGATTTCGGGCAGTTGGATAAGAGAATGAACTTTGGTGAGGGAAGCTCTCCGACACTCTACGGCGACAGAATCATTGTCACCTGGGACCATGAAGGACAGTCGTTTATCGTCGCTTTGGATAAAAAAACAGGCAAAGGTCGACCGGGATGAAGCCACGTCTTGGGCTACGCCTTATGTCGTCGAAGTCAGCGGAAAGCCTCAGGTTGTCACCAGCGCCACCAAGCTCATCCGCAGCTATGACCTTGCTTCCGGCGAATTGATCTGGGAATGCAGCGGCATGACGCAGAATGCTATCCCTCAGCCTTTCGCAGCCGACGGAATACTGTATGTCATGACTGGATACAGGGGAAATGCCCTTCTGGCCATTCGGCTGGCCGGGGCCAAAGGCAATATCACCGGAACCGATGCTATTATCTGGAGCCGTGACAGAGATACATCGTATGCGCCCTCGGCTCTTCTGATGGACGGTCTCTTCTATTTTCTCCGGGCCAACAACGGAATTCTCAACTGTGTCGATGCTAAAACCGGGGAGGAAATCTATTCCGGTCAAAGACTGGAAGGGACAGGGAGTCTTTTTGCTTCTCCGTTTGGTGCTCAGAATCGGATTTATGTCACGGGACAGCAGGGCGCTTTCTATGTCGTCAAGAGCGGCCCGGAATTTGAAATCCTGGCCAAAAACATTCTCGATGACAACTTCAATGCCTCGCCTGTGGCCATCGGCAAACAGCTTTATCTGAGAGGGTACAAGAACCTATACTGCATCGAAGAAAAATAGAGACCTGAATCAATAAAAGCTTGTGCCTTAACGGCACTACCTGCCAAGAGTTTCAATCGCATGGAGAGTGCGATTCAGGCACTTTTGCCTTGATATTTGCCCTTTTTATCTTTACTATGTCTGCGAATCACTTTTATGAGGAATAAAGGACAATGTCTTCCATGAAGCACAGAAGATGAACGGTTTGCTCTAGGGCAGCAGTTCGCTGCCTGGAACTTCACGTCAAACCGGGAGGTTGTCCTCATAAATAGGTAAGCCTCTCGGTTTGAAACGAGAGGCTTACTCATGAAATCAGAACTCACGCTTTTTTCATCTCTTTTCCATCACTCATTCACTTGCTCGCTCACTTCTTATTCCTGGGAGGATTTTTTTCTCTTCCAGCATTCAAAGGACAAAAGTCCGAATTCTGCTGCTTTGTGCAAGTATGATCAAAGGAGGAAATCATGAAACACTCCAAGCAGTCCAATAAATGCTGCGGCACAAAAGAACTTGAAGTGAAGGCTGTGGATTCCTGTTCTTCCTCCAAGCCGTCCTGCTGTGCCGGCGCTCCTTCCGGGACGAGTTCACCAGAGAGCTTTATGGCCTGGTGGCGGGAAATGGTTCCTCATGCCCTCGATTATGCCACGGGGGAAAAGCAGAAGGGCAAAAAGCTGGTTGGGATTTTATGCGAGTACACGCCCCGAGAGCTCATTATGGCGGCCCAAGCCATTCCGGTTTGCCTCTGCGGGGGCTCGGCTGAGATGATCCCCCCGGCCGAGGAATTTCTTCCGGCCAACCTGTGCCCACTTATTAAGTCGACCTTTGGATACAGTTTGGAAAAGACCAATCCATTTCTGGAGAAGGCCGATCTTCTTGTGGCCGAAACCACCTGCGATGGCAAAAAAAAGATGTATGAACTCTTGAGCGAACGTCATCCGCTGGTTGTGCTGGAACTTCCACAAAAACCTGATGATGCTGATGCTCTCCAACATTGGAAACAGGAGATTCTGAAGTTGAAGACGGAACTGGAAAACCGTTTCGATGTGAAGGTCACGGATGAGGGATTGAGGGAGTCCATCCGGTTGATGAACAAAGAACGGGAGTTGAAAAGGAA
>CBFDBS010000333.1:0-2810 GCA_965603105.1 uncultured bacterium | reverse complement strand
TTGGGAGTGACAGAATGAAGAACAGACAGTCCAGAAAAGTTGGGGAACACAATTATATTTCTCTCTCAAGAGTCTGCACAGAGAAACGATTAAAACTGGGTCTGTTATCCCAGCCTTTCAATTGGACTTTTTCAACTGGGAGGAAGTATTGTCCGGATGTCAAAAACAGGTCCGGCTCTATGACCGGTGTGCCCCCGAAATTTAACCGTAATCCTATTTTTCCCCTCAGTCAAAAATAGCGGAATGGAGTATTCCTCGAGAACGAAATAACCATCTTTCTTATTGGCGATATTTTCAGTGGCGATTATTTCTCCGTCCACCAGAATGTCAAATGTCTTGGTACCTGGAAATCCTCCCCAGTACTCGACCAGCAGAAGGTTATTATCGCTGCTCGAAATCTTTAAATCATACGAAAACCAGCCGCCCCGTTCGGCCTGACGGTTGCTCCTTTCTCTAAATCTTCCGGAGCCGGTCATTTCTCCCTGAAAATTGTGTTTCTGTTCGGACGTCCTGTCACCTGGTTGGACGGAATCGATGGTTCTCTCGTAAATCTTTTTTCTTCTTTCCTGATCTCTCTCGTATTCTTCTTGAAGCCCTTTCAATGTTTCTTCGGTGTGCATGTCCCAATAGACCGTATACCGGCGCTCGTGTGTCTGATAAAAAGGCTTAAGCTCCACATCCCTGGGCCGTCCGACATTTTCAACTGTAAAGGTGTTTGGTTTCTCCTGAACAGGGGCCAGCCAACTGGACGGATCTCGTTCCTGTGTCATAAGGACTGGAACTGTTATAGATTCCTGGGCTCTTGGATCTCCGACTGGGCCCAGGTCACCGGCCAAGACAAGAGGTCCATACATAACCGCCACCCGGTTGGAGTCGTCGGGCATCTCTTCCAGACGCAGAGTGAATGGCAGTTTGATTTCTATACAGTCGCCGTCTCTCCATTTTCGATTGACACCCACAAAGCGTCCCCCACCGTCTTTCACGGATTGTTTTTTCCCGTTCACGAAAATTTCAATCCCCTTTTCGGCCCAGTATGGAAAACGGATTTGAAGTGTGAAGCGGATTGGCAAATCGGTGGATATATGGATCGCTGTCCCCTGCTCTTGAGGAAAGTCTGTTTCCTGCCGGATCGTCACTCCTTTTTCGCTCCAATCGAGTTCGGAAGCGATGTATTGGAAAAGAAAAAGCTCGTCATCATTGTGAAAATAAATATTCCGGCCGTATTTGGCATGATTTTCCATCCCGCTTCCCACACAACAGGTGAATCCGAAGGGATTCTGGTAGGTTTTCGTCCCTCCCATGTCCAGAGACAAGTTATAGATAACGCGGCCATTTTCTGGATGCTGGGAAGAGAGGATGTGGTTGAAGAGGGCCCTCTCGTAGAAGTCGGCGGCTTCGATCGAAGCGTTCCAGGCAAAAAGGTGTCGTGTCAATTTGAGCATGTTATAGACGTTGCATGTTTCGGTTGTGTCGCGGCTGAGGCGGTTTCTGAGTTGATCTGGTTGTCCAAAATATTCGCTGTCTCCGTGACCGCCGGTGACATAGGAATGGTGGTTAACAACCGTTTCCCAGAAGAACTCGGCCGCCTGCCTGTCGGAATCATTGTCTGTGAGCTCGAATCTGCGGGCCAGGCCGATGAGTTTTGGTATCTGAGTGTTTCCATGTTTACCCGGTAAGATGTCCTCTCCCCTGGATAGAGGATCGAGGATGGCCTTGTGATGAAATTTTCGGGACATATTCAAGTATTTCTCGGCCCCTGTGATGCCGTAGATTTCAACCAGAATCTCATTCATGCCGCCATGTTCACAACCGAGCATCTCCTGGATTTGATCTTCACTCATTTGGACGAGAACGGTTTCGAGCCAGTCTGCAAATTTTCGCACGATTTGCAGTGCCTTCTCATTTCCGCAGAGCTGATAGGCATCGAGAAGTCCCTGGGCGACTTTGTGCTGAGTATAGAAAGGCGCCCAGAGGCCGTTGAGGTTGAAGGCTTGAGCCCGGATGTCGCCGTGAGCAATCTCCTCCTCAAAGATCCGTTTTCCACCCGGGAATGCCCCGATGTATCCTTCCCCGTCAGCTTTCTGGCATTCGGCCAGTTCATCGACGATGGTATTGACCCGGTCGAGAAATTCTATTTTTCCTGTTGTTTGGTACATCATCGAGCAGGCATTCAAGTAGTGGCCGAGGCTGTGGCCGGCAATCGTGTCGTCTTCCCAACCGTAGTAGTGTTCAGCTTTAGGTTCGAGCCCGGCTTCAGTTCGGAATTTGGCCAGAAACCTGTCGGGTTCATAGGTGTTGAGGAGGGTGTTTTCATTCAACTCCGTTGCCTGCTTGAAAGGTCCGTCCAGCAGTTTCACTCGATCGAGACTGAACGGAAGAGCCTTAAAAGCGATGACTTCCGGTCCTCCAGTAGAGATGGTCGAAGTGCTATCCGAGGAGCAAGACATTGAAATTAAAAGAAAAATGAGAATTGCTATAAAGAGGGGAATATTTTTTTTCATTGTCCTCAATTCCAGCCTGTCGGGGTAGAACTCAGTGACATCTTGTGTCTTCGCTTGCCACTTAAATTCAATGGTTCTTCCATTTTACGTGGGCAAGATCCTGAAATGGACGAGAACCAATTCATTTTTATTCTTCACAGGAGCAGCCTGGTTGTCAATATTAAAATCCTTTCGGATAGATGCAGGAATGATCGCTCCAACGGATACTAGCTTGGACTAGCCATAAAATCTGTCGACAACGTTATATAAAATTCTAGCCTGACCTATTCATAAATTTGGCCGATCCTGTAATCAACCTTCTTTATAATC
>CBFDBS010000332.1:0-2828 GCA_965603105.1 uncultured bacterium | reverse complement strand
GTCCTTCGGAAAGGTAGCGGATGAGGGTGATGATGACCGACTCCGAGGGCAGATTCTGGTCATACCCCGCCCAGTTGTAGCCTTCCCACCGGGTGGAGCGATAGCCGTGGCCGCATTCGGAGATAACGATCCGTTTGGCGCGAAGCCTCACCGCCGCCTCGTAAACATTTTTGGCCACAAAGGCTCCCAGTGTGTCATCGCCGCTGAAAAGGCCGAAGTTTGTCTGGTCCCAGCCCCATTTGGGGAGCGTCCAGCTTTCACCACCGAAATGAAAAATTTTAGCCGCGTTGGCGATAGAACGGGGATCGAACTTGATTTCCCTGGGATTGATGGTGTACATGAAATCGCAGTCTTCCTTATCGACCGGGATAGCGATTTCCGGATTATCCAGCTCATCCTGGAGTTCCTCTTTCATCCAGTCCAGTGTCTCCAGGTAGTCTTCTTCCGTTACCGCCATTTGATTGCCCGTCTCCCATTGATCACGACTGACGTTGAAGACGCCTTCAGGGACAATCCCGAGATCGACGAGAATTCCCCGGGTGAACCGGATCAGGGAAGCCGTGTCCACTCCCATGGGGCAGTTGAGTGTGCAGCGGCGGCATTGACTGCAGGTGCCGAAGACGATATTTTTGAGTCTGTTCAGGTCTTCATCGTCGGCGGGAGATTCGGCATGGACCCACCAGGGAAAAACCCTTCCTGTCCAATCCATATGTCTTTTGAACACCCGCCGGATCTGATCGGCTTTGTAGACGGGAGACATTTTGGGATCATTTGGATGGGTCAGAACATAATGACAGCTTTCCGCGCACAGGCCGCAGTGGACACAACCCACCATTGAGCTGGCCAGATGCCGGGTCATTCTTTCTTTGAGCAGGTCGATTAGTCTCCTCGGATTGTCGGCTTCAGCTTCATAAAGCTTGAGTAAACCCTTTTCAACAGATGGAATTTTTTCTTTTTTGGCCTGTTCTTGGCTCTTAAGTTCAAGAGGGAGATCGGCGACAGATTCTGTTTCCGATTTCTTTTTTTTCCTCATCTAGAGGTGTCCTTGACTGATTCAGAAACGGTTGAACGCATCTTTTTTTTGGCAAAAACACCCCGATGACCCATGGTCCTTCCTAAAAAATATCTGGTGAACGGATAGTAGAGATAGTGGCCGATCTTGGAAAAGGGCACATAGACGAGCAGCAGAGCGGTGATAGCGAAAAAGACGATCAACGGCCATTCCAGGGTATCATAATTGTTGGGAACGGCGAAAAAGGCCGCTGCGAAAAAAAGAATCATCAGCAGGAGTGAAAAATAATCATCGGCTGTACTGATGAGCTTCATCCTGGGATTGAAGACTCTTCTGAAAAACCTGAAGATTCCTACCAGGAATCCGGCCCCGATAACAGTCTGAAAAATCAAAACCGCCGTTTTGAATTCGAACAGCTTCGGCCAGTAGGGGATGATAAAGGAAGCGGTGATGGCCGCAGTCACGGCAAGATGGAAAATGACGAACTGAAGATAAAAGCCGAACTTTTTCCTGGTGGATTCCATCGACCAGGGCATGGCGATGTTCAGAAGAGAAAGAGCGATCCCGGCACCGGCACTGCCCATGGGATAGGTTTTTTCTTTAGCGGATTTGAAGCGGAGAAGCCAGACGATCCTGATGATGTAGACAATGCCCAGAAAGGACAAGGCCACGATCTGAACTTCGTCTTCCAGGATTTTTAATAATTCGCTCATAACCAGGACTCTCTCCAATCAGGAGAGTCATTATAGCAGAACCGGAAAAGCTGTCAAAAATTGGGATCAGGCTGTCGAAACTTGTAAGATAATGAATTCAATCTCGAATGCATATAGATTTCGACAGTTTCGAAAGCCTGACCCCATTAAATTAATTGAGGACGGTGAGTTCGAAAACAAGGGTAGTGTTGGGAGAGATAACAAACCTTTTTTGGCCCTCGATGGATCTGCCGTAATAGCCGCCGGTGCCAAATCCCAAGGAAGACGGCACGATGAGGACTCTTTTTTCTCCTTTTTTCATATCCGCCAGGGCTTCATCGACAGCGGGAATCAGCCGGGTTTCTCCGATTTTATACTCAAAGGGACTGGCTTCCGGATCGGGCGAGGGATTTCCCTCACCATCCGAGTGGAAAATTTTTTCTCCGTCCAGGGTTTGAGCTGAGAATTCGGCTTTGATGACGGTTCCGGTCTCGAACTTTTCTCCCAGTCCTTCTTGTAGAACCACGAACTTCAAACCGCTTTCCGTTGTCTGCGCTTGAGGCCAGTTGGATTTGATGATTTCATATTCCCTTTGTTTCTTAGCTTCATCGGCGTCTTTCACTCTCTTTTCGGCATCAGCCACCAGTTTTTGGAAACTTTCTGTTTCGGCTTTGAATCGTCTGGCATTTTTTCCCGCGCGAACAATGGCGACGTTTTCGATGACATCGCCCTGGACGATGGCCGAAACCACATCCATTCCTTCCACGACTTGACCGAATACGGGGTAGTCTCCATCAAGGTAAGATCGGTCCCCCAGAGTGATATAAAACTGGCTGCTGTTGGTGTGCGGACCTCCGTTGGCCATGCCCAGCATTCCGGCTCTGCCGTGGCTCAGGCCGGCATGAATTTCATTGGGGAAGGTGTAGCCGGGGCCTCTGTCTTGAGCCTCCTTGGGGATTCCGGCCTGAATGACGTGACCGGGGACGACCCTGTGAAATTCCGAGCCGTCATAAAAAGGTTTGCCTTCAGGAAGAGCTGAGTTGGCGATTGTCCCCTCCGCAAGTCCGACGAAGTTAGCCACAGTCATGGGAGTCTTCACAAACTCCAGCTGCAGGACGATTAAT
>CBFDBS010000331.1:0-2840 GCA_965603105.1 uncultured bacterium | reverse complement strand
GGCTGCCGATCATCCCGATGTAGGCGGCCGGAGATGAAATGCATGCCCGAAGAGTTTCTGTGTCATAACTGTGGCCCCTGGTGACGATAACGATGTGGGTATCCTGACTTATGGGAAAATTGGCCACGGCCTGGGGGATATTCTCGACAAGAAAGAAATCAGCATCGGGAATCTTGTCTTTATTGGCGAACTCGGCCCGGTCGTCGATAACGGTGACTTCGAAATGGAGGAGGCGTCCCAAGTGGGCAACGGCTTGTCCGACGTGGCCAGCTCCTGCGATGACAAGCCGTGGATAGGGAACAGAAGGTTCGAGATAAAGCCAATGGTCTGTTTCCTTTTCCGGGAAATGGTTTTCTCTTATTTTCAACAGGCTGGGCCTGCCCTCTGAAAGAGTCTTTTGCATCTCGTTTTTGTATAACATGTGTTGGGTGTCAAGGTCGGCGTGTTGGATGTCCCTCTGTTTTATCCATTCCCGTTTGATGTGGATATCCTTTTCGGATATCCGGCTGATGAAGGTCGCCAGAATCCCCGAGGCCCTTTCATTCTGAGATTGATAAAGGTCTTCAAAAGTTTCGAGATGTACTTGTGGCGACGCATCGATGAGGACTCTCACCCTTCCGCCACAGATGGCTTCTTCTGCACTCATCGCCTCGGAAGTGAGATCGAAGTCCAAAATTTCCGATTGTCCATCTTCGAGAGCGGCGTTGGCCTTTTTTTGGGCGGTGGCCTCCAGAATCCCTCCCCCCAGCGTCCCCCTGAGGAGACCTGATTTTGAGAAAAGGGCTGAAGCCCCCGGAACCTGAGGTGCCGAGCCCTGGGTCTGGATGATTGTCGCCAGAGCAACTCTCTCGTTCTTTTTGATCTTATCTATAAGGGCCTTGTAGAAATGGTTCAATTGAGTCTCTTTTCGGGCTGAAATCTGATGTTCGATTTTATCTCTCCTGGCAGAACTGCTGATTCAAATTCGTATCATATTTGAGGCAAAAAAAAAAGCCCTCCGGGTTTCTGAGTTCGAATAATGGTGTGAGTACCGTGTTTTGACTTCGAATCAGTCCTGTGCTATAAGTCTTTTTCAAGAAAAGTTCAATGGATTCTCTCTGAGATGAAAATGAAAAAAAACCTAGCCTTTCGAGCCGCAACTGCCTTTCGCTCAGCCGGATCGGAAAGGAAGGCTGTTTTTTCGCTTGTCCTCTCTTGCCTGCTTGTCCTCTCCTCTCCTATACTCTCGAAAACCATTACTATTATTCACACTAATGATACACACGGGAAATACCTTCCCTACGAAATTGAGCAAAAGGGGAAAATCAGATTGATCGGCGGGATGGAAGCTGTCAGCCATTACCTCAACCTGGTCAGGAATTCAGATGAAAATGTTCTGGTCATAGACAAGGGAGACATCATGACAGGGACTTTTGCCTCTGCCTTGCTTTATAAAGAGGTGGTCGGCGGTGTCATGTTAGAATTTCTCAACAGGCTGGATTACGACCTCTGGAATCTTGGCAATCATGAATTTGACAACGGACAGGAGAATGCTCTCCGTATGACCTCTCTGGTTGAGTTCCCGACAATTCTCGCCAATCTCGTTCACAGCAGCGACAAACGGTTGTTCTTGGATAAACCCTACCATGTGTTTGAATTCGATGGGCTGAAGGTCGGAACAATCGCCGTTATGGAGGAGAATTTTCTGGTCGAAGTTCATAGAGAGCAGATCCGAGGGCTCGAAGTCCTGCCTCTTGTCCCCACTCTCCAGTCCTACAGCAAGGAACTGGATGATTTGACTGATCTGATCATCGTCATTGTCCATTCGAGGTTTGATGATGGTTTGAGGGTGGCCCAATCCGTCCCTGGAATCGATGTTGTTCTTTGTGCTTCTGAGGAAGGCCGGTTTGAAACCGTAAATGGAGTTTTGGTGCAGTCCACCGTAGGACACCAGCAGACTCTCGGCTACCTGAAGCTTGAAGTCGAGCAGGATGAGGTTATCGACTTCGAGGAGAAACTGATTCGGCTTTATGCGGATGTGGATTTGAATCCATCTCCACAGATCACTTCTCTTGTGAAAGAGGTCGAGGATTCGATCGGAGAGGAATGCAAAAAGGTGATTGGGGAAAACAAGTCGGATCTGAAGAAACTCGATTATCCCGTTGATACAAAGAATGTGGACAGTTCTCTCGGGAATTGGATCACCGATGTCATGCGCTGGAAAACAAAGGTCCAGATCGGATTTCATAACAGCGGTGCCATCCGCGCCAGCCTCTTAGCCGGGGACATCTGTGCCCAGGATATCTTCGAAGTGGCTCCTTTCAGTAACACCCTGGTTGTCTTCAAACTCAAGGGGAAGCAGATCAAGGAGCTCCTGGAACTCGATATCGAACGGCAGAGGGACAGACTCCAGGTTTCAGGCCTGACCTATAAATACCATCCGCGGAATGGAAGTGCTTACGGAAATCGAGTCGATTTTCTCGAAATCAATGGGGATATCGTCGTCAAAGACGGCCGGATTCTTCTTCCGGAAAAGACATACACCATCGTCAGCAATGATTATGTCGTCGGGCATGCCCAGGACAAGTATTTTGGATTTCCGGTTTTGGATGCCACGGATACTCTGTTTCCCCTGGATCAGACCTTGGTCGAGTGGCTCGAAAAACACAAAGTCATCGAATATAAGGCCGAGACCAGGATCGTCCGGATCGTCAATACTCCCTAAGTCCGCTGAATTTCATCGATCCAAATGCGTACAAGTCAGAGACATATCCGCTTGAGTCGGGGCTTCCGGTCCATCTGAAAAACCCAGCATTTCTTCGTTTAATCATCATTGAGGCTGATCACTCCTGGTTTCCATC
>CBFDBS010000330.1:0-2846 GCA_965603105.1 uncultured bacterium | reverse complement strand
CTCGATTTTTCATCGGCTGTTACTCAGTCAAACAGTTCAATATCCTCGTAGAAAATCTGTCCTTCTGCTGGGGTTACCATCCCGAGCTTTTCTCGAGCGGCCCGTTCGACTTTCTCCAGGGTGAGGAGAGAGGCTTTCCTGGCTTCGAGCACTTCAATATTTTTGGTCAGCTGCTTGATTTTTTCTTCCAGGTCTCTTGTGCTGTAGCCGACGCTGACCGACTCAGCCTGATGCCAGATGTAGAAGGTGAGGAAAAAAACAATGAGGAAAGCAATGGATATTCCTGCCGCCAAATTTTTCCTATTGGGCCTTTGGCTGATCATCGGATCCTTTCCGCAGCACGCAGCTTGGCGGACCTTGCTCTGAAGTTGCTGTCTATTTCTAAATCCGTGGGTCTGACTGGTTTTTTCGTCAGGAGACGAATCCGTGGAGGAATGTCCTGAGGGGAAGCCAGCTGCGCAAAGGTACGTTTAATAATTCTGTCCTCCAAGGAATGGAAGGATATGGCGACGAATCTGGTTCCCGGAGAGCATTTTTGGATGATCCGTTCGAGGAAACCGGAAAGATTTTTGAGTTCCTGGTTGACTTCGATTCTGAAGGCCTGGAAGATCTTGGCGGCGGGATGAGTTTTTCCCCTCTGAGGGCGCCAGTGGCAGACGTCCTCAATGATCCTGAAAAGCTGCTGCGTGGTCTCTATTTTTTTGCCCTTTCTCCTTTTCACGATTTCGTGAGCCAATTTTTTGGCCTGGCGAAATTCCCCAAATTCCCAGAGTATTTTGGACAGATGGTGTTCTGAGTATTTGTTGATGATTCTGGAGGCCGTAATTTTATTCCTCTGGTCCATCCTCATGTCCAAGGGGCCGTCCAGGTTGTAGCTGAATCCCCTCTCCTGAGAATCGAGCTGGAAGGAAGAGATGCCCAGGTCGAGAAGGACGCCTCTTACTCTGTTGAAGTCCATATTCAGATCAGCGAGATAGCGAAAATCGGAATGATAGAGAGTGACCTGGTCCGCGTATTTCTGGAGTCTGCTTTTGGTTTTGAGCAGAGATTTTTCGTCAACGTCGAAACAGATCAAGGAGGCTTTTGGATTTCTTCCCAAAATTTCTGAGGCATGTCCCCCTAATCCGACCGTGCAATCGATGTAGACGCCTTCACGACAGACATCCAGGTACTCCATCACTTCTTCTAGGAGAACTGGAATATGTCCATTGGTTTTCATTCAATCTTAACCCTATCGGCAAGTTGAGCGATTTGATCGAAATCTTCATCGGTTAACGGATTTTGGGCTAGAGATGCTTCCAGATTGGCCTTGTTCCAGACTTCCAGATGATTGTTGAGACCGATGACTTCAACTTCCCCATCGAGTTGAGCTTTCTCCCGCAAGATAGGGCTAACTAAGACGCGTCCTTTGGTATCGATATCGAGCTGACTGCCCTTGACGTTGACTCGCCTCATGAACTGCTTGACATCCGTTTTGAGATGGAGAAGCCCAACCTTAGTCAG
Source organism: uncultured bacterium (assembly GCA_965603105.1). Classification (GTDB taxonomy): domain Bacteria; phylum Acidobacteriota; class Aminicenantia; order Aminicenantales; family Aminicenantaceae; genus CBFDBS01. The sequence continues at coordinate 1,343 of CBFDBS010000330.1, read as the reverse complement.
GCCGGCCAGCTCTTCCCATACGGGCAGGGGATAAATCTGAATCGCCTGGTCATTGAGGGATGTGATAAACAGTTCTTTCCCATAGACGTTTTCAATAGTGATCCGGAATTTTTCGGGAATTTTGATCCTGCCGCTCTTGTCGATGCGGGCGGAGTAGCTGCCTAAGAGAAAATTTCCCATTTTGTCCCGTTTTGTCCCATTTTTTTATTAAAATATATGTGTATTGGAAGTTAATGTCAAGGGAAATGTCGAAAAAAGTGGATTTATATTTAATATGGAGCTTTGCTTTCCATATGTTGTATTGAAGAGGGCAAGAGATACAAAATATCTGTTTCATCTAGGCGGAGGAAGGGAGTGGGTTTTGTAAAGAAGCCTTCAGCGGGATACGATCAGGTTTTTGGCTGTTTCATAGTCCTTCTCAGCCACAAATAATTTGACCTCTCCCAATCCGTCGAGTGAAAAGGCGTGAACTGACTGGACGACGAGGCCTTTCAAGATACAGGCTATCCCGTGGCTTTCGAGAAGGCTTTTGATCACTTCCGCTTCGACCGGTCCCCACACACTCTGCAGAAGTTTCAACTGGGTTTCATGTAAAATTTCAGGTTTTTTTCTTTCTTCGTTTGTCATCTTTTCCCTTTTTTTTGCTTCATTTTGAAGTAATCCTTGAGGATATCGGCATGATCAAAAGCCAGAGGAAAATGAATATCCTCTTCGAGAAAAACTCCGGCCTCATCGGCGTCGTCTTTAGCTTCCAGTGTTCCGCTGGCTGAGGCCACATAGACGGTAGTAATGGTGTGCTGACGAGGATCACGGTTAGGGTCTGAATAGGTATGGAATTGATACAAAAGCTTCACTCTCAAGGAGGTTTCCTCTTCGGCCTCCCGAACGGCGGCCTGTTCCAACGATTCATTATAATCGACAAATCCTCCCGGCAAGGCCCATCCCGGGGGTGGATTTTTTCTTTTGATTAGGACTATTCCTTTCCGGTTTTCAGAGGAGGTCATTTCTATGATGATATCGACCGTCGGGATCGGATTCCTGTATCTTTTTGCCTTTTTCATTTTCTGCCGGAGAACGGAAAAACAACGAAGGCTCGATGTGTCCATTTTTCGAACGGAAACATTTGATCTTTTTCCCCGTCGCTGGTGAAATCTCGCTTTCTTATCTCAGTCTTTGTAGGTGGATTTTTTCGTCTCCCGCCCCTTTATCATGGGTGCAGAGGATGGCGATGTCGGCTTTTAAGACACTGAGAGTGACTTTCATAAATTCCTCCTTATGAGTATTTATTAGAGCTACAATCGCCATTCTAAGGAGTTTAACGTGTAGTGTCAATTTTAGGACCG
>CBFDBS010000329.1:0-2850 GCA_965603105.1 uncultured bacterium | reverse complement strand
CCGATAGACCTCAAAATGGGATTGGGTTACAATGGCCAAACGGAGGTCAAGATGGTCGATTCATCAATCCTCAGTAGAGGTGTGTTATTCACCATATCCATCCTCGTTTTTATCGCCTTTCTCTATTCTTTCGGTTCTGCACAAGACATCCCCTATAGTACCGGGCAATGGGATGCCGAATCCTATGGGAACCACCGTGCGGTCATCTCTTGCGCTGAGGATTCAGATGTGGTCTGGGCTCACATTCCCTGGCGTCGAAGAGACGCGGAGCCCGGCACAAAAAACATCATCGTCGTCGATGCCCGCACAGGGCGAAGGCTGGCCAATGTCTTCAGAGTCAACATCAATCGGGAGTTCGGCGATCTTCTTTTCCAGCCCCAAACGGTGCCCGGAAAATATTATGTCTATTACCTCCCCTATCTTACGGAAGGGCGGAGCAACTATCCCAAAGTGACTTACCCGACACCCGAGAAGAGTGCGGAAAAAGCCTGGCTAAAAAAACACTCGCTGTCGGACGATGATCCTCCGAAAAATTTGAACGGCTTCCCTCAGGCTTCGGTAACCGCCTTCCAAGCCATAGATGATTTCAACAGCTTCTTTCCCATGGAAGTGATTGCGACCGCCGGCGAAGTCGAAGATCTTCTTGAATTTCATCCCGATTCGGACTACCTGCTCTTCCCCGAAGACCGCCGCTTCCCAATCCGAATGACGAACGATCTGCCCTTCAAATGGATAAAATCCGGACCGCAGGATTTATCGAAGGGAGAAGCCGCCAAAGGAGAATTCTTCGCTTTCCAGATCGGCGTTTTCGCCTGCCGCAAGGAAATCGCGGATATACAGGTTCGGTTCAGCGACTTGAATCATAAAAAAAACGCGAGCACGATCCCTTCCTCTTCTTTCCAGAGCTTCAACACCGAGGGTATCAATTGGGACGGCCGAGAATTCGACAAGGTTTGCTCTGTCAGCAAAGGGAAAGTCCAAGCCCTCTGGTGCGGAGTGCAAATTCCCCCTGACGCCCTCTCCGGAGATTACGAAGGCCGGGTGACCGTCCATCCGGAAGGGGAGGCTGAATCTTCAATCCGTTTATCCATTCATATTTTCGATCAAACAATGGAAGACGGAGGAGACTCGGAACCGTGGCGGCACTCGCGCCTGAGGTGGCTGAATTCGAAGCTGGGCTTCGATGAAGACATCGTTCTCCCTTTTACGGCCATCAAAAAGTTGGGGAACACATTCTCCTGTCTTGGAAGAGCAGTGACTGTCGGCGAGACAGGTTTCCCTGAGCAGATCGAAAGTTTTTTTTCTCCCGGAGTGACGGGGATACAAAACACGGGCAGGCAACTCCTCCAATCCCCCTTCCGGCTCATCGTCCAGACCGGAGAAAATAAAAACCTGGAATGGAAAAGCAAAGGACTATCCACACCCGGGCAACTGGACGGCACTGTGACTTGGCAAGCCAAAAGCCAGGCCGGACCTCTGAACATGGACTGTCAAGCACTGATGGAATTTGACGGCTTTGTCCAGTTTAAAGTCCGGCTGAGTGTTTCGGAACCCTTATCCGTGCAAGATATCCGGCTCGAAATCCCGCTGCACAAAGACGTCGCCAAATACATGATGGGCATGGGATTCAAGGGAGGCTTGCGCCCACCTTCCTATGAATGGAATTGGGATTTGACAAAAAATCAGGATTCTCTATGGGTTGGCGATGTCAATGCCGGTCTGCAGTGCTCTTTGCGGGCCGAAAACTACTCGAGGCCGCTCAATACCAATTTCTACCTGTCCAAACCGCTCAACATGCCCCCGTCCTGGTTCAACGGAGGAAAAGGGGGCTGTTCGGTATCTGAATCCGGACAAGCGGTGGTTATCACAGCCTTCAGCGGCCAGCGGACAGTCCAGCCCGGAGAAGATCTTTATTTTCACTTCAACCTTCTGCTCACACCTTTCAAACCTTTGGATACGACCACGCAATGGAGAACACGCTTCTATCATGCTTTCGAACCCGTTGCCGAAATCGCCGCAACCGGAGCCAACACCATCAACAACCATCACGCCAACGATGTCAATCCCTACATCAACTATCCCTTCATCCACACCGAACAGATGAAACAGTATATAGAAGAAGCTCACCGAAAGGGGATGAAAGTTAAAATCTACAACACTATCCGCGAACTTTCCAACCGGGCACCCGAGATCTTTGCCCTGCGGAGTCTGGGGGATGAGATTTTCTCCCGCGGTCCCGGAGGAGGATTTTCCTGGCTCCAAGAGCACATCGGAGCGGACTACATCGCCGCCTGGTTTGTGCCCCAACTCAAGGATGCAGCCCTCATCAACAGCGGCATGTCCCGCTGGCACAACTATTACATCGAGGGCTTGAACTGGCTGGCCAAAAATATCGAGATTGACGGTTTATACGTCGATGACGTCGCCTTCGACCGGACGACCATGAAACGTGTCAGGAAAATTCTGGACCACTATAGAGAAGGCGCGCTCATCGATCTTCATTCGGCCAACCAGTTCAATCCGAGAGACGGGTATGCATCGAGCGCCAATCTTTATCTCGAGCACTTCCCTTATCTCAACCGTCTCTGGTTCGGCGAGTACTTCGACTACGATTCCTCCCCCGACTACTGGCTCGTAGAAATCTCAGGAATCCCCTTCGGACTTATGGGGGAAATGCTCCAGGATGGAGGCAATCCCTGGCGGGGGATGATTTATGGAATGACCTCCAGGCTCCCCTGGGCCGGTGATCCGCGTCCGATTTGGAAAGTCTGGGATGATTTCAGCATTCAAGAATCGGAGATGCTCGGCTACTGGTCGCCGGACTGCCCCGTCCGCACCGGGCGCAAGGAC
>CBFDBS010000328.1:0-2852 GCA_965603105.1 uncultured bacterium | reverse complement strand
GCCAGCCGTACGTATCCATGACAAATGCGAAGAGAGATATATCACTGAGCGGGGGAAGTTGTCAAATAGAAGGGATTCTCTTCCACCAAGTCCATCATTTATTTCAGATGTATTTTTAAAAAACGGGCGGTGTGGGAGGATTTGGATTGAATGATTTGCTCCGGTGTGCCTTGGGCAACGATTTTGCCGCCCCTCTCTCCGCCTTCGGGACCGAGGTCGATGACGAAATCGGCGCACTTGATCATATCGAGGTTGTGTTCGATGACGACAACGGTGTGACCGTCTTCGACCAGTCTTTGGAAGGTCTGGAGGAGGACGGAAACATCATCTTGATGGAGCCCGATGGTGGGTTCGTCGAAGAGGTAGAGGATCTTTTGTTTTTTCTTGTGGACGAGATGGTGGGCGAGCTTGATCCTTTGGAGTTCCCCTCCGGAGAGGGTCGTTGTCGGCTGGCCGAGTTTGATGTAGCCCAGGCCGACATCCACAAGCGGGGACAGTTTCTTCAATATCTTCGGATGCCCGGTAAAGAATTCGGATGCTTCGGACACGCTCATTTGGAGAATATCATCTATGTTTTTGCCGTTGTGCCTGATCTCGAGAATATCGCTCTGAAATCTCTTTCCTTTGCAGGCTTCGCAGGTCAGGACCACGTCGGAGAGAAACTGCATCTCTACGATCTGCTGACCGGCGCCCTTGCATTCCTCGCAGCGTCCTCCGGCAGTGTTGAAAGAGAAATAGCCGGGTTTGAAACGCATGGCCCTGGCTTCTCTTGTCCGACTCAACACCTCCCTGATCTCATCCATGGCCTTGGTGTAGGTGGCCGGGATGGAGCGGGGGGAAGTGCTGATGGGGGACTGGTCGACCATGACGATACCGTCGGCCGCTTGCGTCCCAAGGATTTCTCTAAATCCGTCCGAAACTTCCCCTTTCCAGCCTTTATAGAGGACATCGTAGATGAGCGTGCTTTTTCCCGAGCCGGATACACCGGTGATGCAGGTGAAGACATTGAGAGGTATTTTAACGTCCAGATTCTTAAGGTTGTGCTTATTGGCTTTGGTGATGGTGATAGACTGTTTAGGAACCCGCCTTTTCAGGGGAATGTCAATTTTTTCCTCACCGCGCATGAATTTGGCTGTCAGCGTGTCCGCCGATTTCAGAAATTTATCCATCGGGCCGGAGTACATAACCTGGCCGCCGAAGCGGCCGGCCTTGGGTCCGAGGTCGATGAGAAACTCGGCCGAACGGATGATTTCCGGATCGTGCTCGACAACTATAACCGTGTTGCCGATGTCTTTGAGGGATTTGAGGATTTCGATCAGGCGGTGATTGTCACGGGAGTGGAGCCCGATGCTCGGTTCATCCAGGACAAACAGAGTGCCGACCAGAGAGGCACTCAAGGCGGCGGCCAGGTTGATCCGCTGGGCTTCACCGCCGCTGAGTGTGAATGTGATCCGGTCCAGAGTGAGGTAGTCCAGTCCGACTTCGAGTAGAAATTTCAAACGGCTCTCGATCTCGGCGATCAGCCGTTCGGCCACCTGCTTCTGGAAGGGAGAGATTTTAAGGTTCTTCAAGAACGCATAAGCTTCCCGGACGGTCAATTTGACGAATTGTCCGATGTTGAGTCCGTCGACTCGGACACTCAGCGCCTTTTGGTTCAGACGCATTTGATGGCATTCCGGACAGGGAATGTATTTCCTGTAGCGGGCGATAAAAACCCGGACTTGGACCTTGTATTTTTTACGTTGGAGCCTGTCGAAAAAACCCTGAACTCCTTTGTAGCTGCCTTCACCTTGCAAGACGAAGCGCTGCCATTCGTGCTTGAGGCTCTCAAAAGGTCTATCCGTTGGAATGCCTCTTTTTTGCGCTTCGACAATCAACCGCCTCATGTGGTGTCTTGAGATACCCTTACTCCAGGGTTCGACGGCCCCTTCTTCGAGAGTTCTGGTTTTATCCGGGATGAATTTGTCCTCGTCGATAACAGCCAGGTCACCGAAGCCGTGGCAGACCGGACAGGCTCCTTGGGGGCTGTTGAAAGAAAAGAGATTGGGAAAGGGCTCTTCGTAAATCAAAGCGCATGATTTGCATTCCAACTGGTCGGAAAACAGAAATTCTCGAAAATTCTCGGTCTGAACTTTGATCCGGCCTCCCCCCTTAGACAAGCCCAACTCCAGAGAATCAACCAGCCGTTCCCTATCCTGAGGGTCTAGCGCCATCCGATCGACAAAAACATCGACGATGTTCCCCCCATTGAGGCTGGCTTTCTCGATAGAGATCACCTCTCTGTTCTGGATAATGCGGTGGAATCCGTCCTTTTTCAAGTCATCGAATCCGTTTTCCAGAGGCCGCGCAAAGGAGATGAGTATTTTTGTTCGAGGCGGCAGCTTGAAGATCTCCTGGGCGATGGCATCGATTGTGTCTCTGATGACGGGCTTTCCGCAGGTGCCGCAGTGAATCGTCCCCATCCGGGCATAGAGGACTCTTAAAAAATCGTAGATCTCGGTCACCGTGGCCACTGTTGATCGTGGATTTTTAGTTACGGCTTTCTGCTGGATGGCGATGGCCGGCATGATGCCTTCGATGAGATCGGCATCCGGTTTATCCATCCGTTCCAAAAACTGGCGGGCATAGGCTGAGAGGGATTCGATATAGCGCCGCTGTCCCTCGGCATACAGAGTGTCGAAAGCCAGCGATGATTTCCCGGAACCCGAGACTCCGGTGACAATAATCTGTTTGTTCAGGGGGATGTCCAGGTCGATATTTTTCAGATTGTGAACCCGGACACCTCTGAGTCTAATGAAGTCTTCCATAGCACTAAGCCCTCTATTATAAATCAAAATCGAGAAAAATTGGGG
>CBFDBS010000327.1:0-2871 GCA_965603105.1 uncultured bacterium | reverse complement strand
GCAGACTGGCAAGCCGCAGAACATTTTGTTAGGGAATTTGCTCTTTTCAGATCCTCTTTCACGGATTATTCGTAGCGGATGGAGTCGATCGGATCGGCCAGGGCGGTCTTAACCACCTGATAGCTTATCGTCATCAGCGCCACAACAAAAGTCGAAGCTACAGTGGCCACTATCGCGCCCGCATCCAGCTTGGTCCGGGAAACGAACAGACTCAGAAACACTCTGGCTGCAAAATAGGCCGCAGGAACAGCGATCAGGTTGGCGATCAGGATGATCTTGAGGAACTTTCGCGACAGCAGAAACACAACTCCCGGCACAGAGGCCCCCAGGACCTTCCGGATGCCGATCTCTTTTTTCTTCTGTTCCATGAGGAGTGAGGCCAAACCGAACAATCCCAGACAGGAAATGAAGACAGCAAGGACAGCAAAACCATTGAAGATCTTGTTCATGATTTGAAGAGGCCTATAGATCATATCGAACCATTCATCCAGGAATTCGTACTGAAACGGGAAGGCCGGCGAGACTTCCTTGAAGGTTTTTTCAATAGAGGCCAGGCTCCCGGGAATATCATCTGGAGCGATCTTGATGAGAAGGTCGTAAAACCAGCTGGGCCGGATCCCCATAACCATCGGGGAGATATCGAAGACCAGAGGTTTAAAATTGAAATCCTTGACCACACCGATGATCCGTCCTTCCCTTCCGGCGAGAACGACAGACTTTCCGAGCGGATCCCCCATGCCCATAAAACGGACAGCCGACTCATTGACAACATATGCCTCTGAAGCGTCTGTCGGATAGTCTTCGGAAAAGTCGCGGCCCGCCACAATTTCCAGGTCGAATGTCTCCGCGTAGTCATGGTCGACATACAGAAAATTCAGCTCCACCTCTTTCTCCCTATCCATTCCCTCCCATTCAAAGTTATTGACATTGAACAGGAGGTGGGGCGGAGCAGAGGCTGAAGTCACATTGATAATACGCGGATCCCTCAGCAGTCTGTCCTTAAAAGTTTTGTAGGAGGCCCTCAAGTCGTCGTTCATTTGAATATGGACAATCTGATTACGGGAGGAACCCAGCTCGGTGTTTCGAAGATGCAACATTTGCCTGTAGGCAACGATGGTCAAAATAACCAGCAGCACAGATACGGAAAATTGACTGATAACGAGTACAGTCCGGAAGATGGAGCCCTTCCGGCCTCTGGTTAAATCCTTCTTCAAAACCTTAACCGGTTGAAAAGCAGAGAGAAAGAGTGCCGGATAACTCCCGGAAACAATACCGCTAGCGACGGCCACAAGGACAAGAATAAGATAGATGAACAGATTGCCGGAGGCAAAAAGTGTCATCTCTTTGCCTTGGAGACTGTTGAATACCGGAAGGAAGAGATCGACCAGAAAGAGAGATATAATAAACGATACCAGCGAGAGAAACACGGACTCTCCCAGGAACTGGCGGATAATGTCCCATCGTTTGGCACCGACAACCTTTCGCATTCCCACCTCTTGAGCACGGGTGCTTGAGCGGGCCGTCGTGATATTCATGAAGTTGATGCAGGCGATAAACAGCACTAATATGGCGATCAAGGCAAAAATAAGAACGATCCTCCGGTCGCTCTGGCCCCCCTGCACAATGTTCAGATGGGCCTCTCTCAAAGGCTGAAGGCTGATGCTGTAATTGTCCTCTGGATGAAACCTCTGGATGATGCCGGCGATTTTACGGTTCACATCTTCGACCGAAACTCCCTCTTGAAGCTGAACATAACCGACCGCCTCACGCCACCAAGACGCCAGCCGCTCGCTGTCATAAAGCTGGAGTGAAGCCATGAAGTCAAATTGAAGGTGGGAATTATAGGGGACTTTTTCAATAATGCCCGTCACCTCTAGATCCTGGGTGTTATTCCAGCGCAGGATTTTTCCCATGGGATCTTGGTCACCAAAATATTTTCGAGCCGCCTCCTGTGTCAAAACCACAGAATTCGAGTTGTTCAAGACAGTTTGCGGATTCCCTGCCATAAAATCATAGGAGAACATGGAGAAAAAAGAGGGATCGGTTAAAAAGAACCGCTGTTCATAGAATGTGATGTCGGCGAAGCGGACAGCGCTGGGATAACCTTGGGTCCTGACCCGGGTGACCTCAACAATTTCGGGGTACTCTTCCTTGAGGATTTTGGGCAGAATATAGGGAGTACTTGGAACTCCCGGATCACCCGGCTCATCGGCTTTCTTCAGAATGATGCGGTAGAGCTGATTGCTGTCGGTGTGGTAGGTATCATAGTTCAGTTCGTCATTGACCCAGAGGAAGATGAGGATGAAGCAAGCCATCCCTACGGTCAGGCCGGCTATGTTGATGAAAGAATATCCTTTGTATCTTTTGATATTTCTGAGAGCCATCTTGATGTAGTTTTTTAACATTGTGTTCCCTGTTTCCCGGTCTTCTAAAAATAAAACATAAATTTATGTCTGTAAATCTGCAAATTCCATGCCAATTGGGGATCCTGGCAAGGATGCGGAAAAATGAAGAGAGGAAACGGGATTTCATGTCCGAAATCGGATACAAAATGTTCATATCCGAACAGGTGGAAAAAATTGGGGACAGGCCCCGATTATCGCTCGATGCGGAGGGAAGATTTGTCCTTGAGAAGTTTGTCCTTGGCTGTAAGCACAATCCTGTAAAGCCGTTTCCCCCAGGAGGAACGAAGCCTTGCGTCATCTAAAGGAATTGCTTCAATTTCGGCATCGAACTTCTCTTTATCAAAGTGAATATAGACAGGCTTTAGATCGCCTGCTTGTTTGGGAAAAGATAATTTGATCTTCCCTTCTTCCGTCAATTCAGATTCACACCAGCTCATCAGCATCATTTGCAGATTGTCTTTGATTT
>CBFDBS010000326.1:0-2896 GCA_965603105.1 uncultured bacterium | reverse complement strand
GAGGGAAGGCCGTAAAATACTACCGCCTGTCCAGCAAGGGATGGGAAGAACTGGCCGAGCTCAAAAAGGTTCAGGACACGATGTGGGCCGGGATCCCGGGTCTGGTTTTCGAGAAAAAATAGAAGCAAATGACCTTCCAACGACCTCCGAAAATAGCCCGCAGGGTCATGATACATTTCCTACCGAATCGCGACCGGATTTTTCTTTCCGGAGATTTCGATGAGGTTTACAATGCCATTTATAAAGAGAGAGGGAAGCGGAAGGCGGACTTGTGGTACTGTTCTCAACTGGTGCAGTCGCTTCCAAAAATCCTCTTCAATTCCTTTTACTGGAGTCTTGTCATGTTTAAAAACTATCTAAAAGTCACTCTCCGCAATCTCAAAAAACACAAAGGCTATTCATTGATAAACGTCGCCGGCCTTTCCGTGGGAATGGCCTGCTTTGTTCTCATTCTGCTTTTTGTCCAGTATGAGTTCAGCTATGAAAGTCAGCATGAACTGGCAGACCGCATTTACAGAGTGAATGTCGAGCAGCACCGCCCGGATTCTGTTTTCCGGGCGCAGACTTCTCCCGTGCCTCTGGCTGAAACCCTACACGCAGAGATCCCTGATATTGTCGCTTATACCCGTTTTCAGTCCTTCGGCAATACGATGGTCAGTTTCGAAGACAGAAGATTTTATGAGACCGGGTTGGTTTTTGTCGACTCTGGAGTTCTGGACATATTCAACTTCCTTCTTGTGGCAGGAAATAAAGATGCGGTACTAAAGGAGCGAAATACGGTTATGATCACCGAAGCGATGGCTGTCAAGTATTTCGGTCGTGAAGATCCGGTTGGGAAGACGTTGACTCTAAACAATCAACTTCCGGTCACTGTGACCGGCGTTTTCAAAGATCATCCAGATAACACTAACATCCGGCCTGACTTTCTGCTGTCCTTTGAGACTTTAAGAGGAATCGCCCCGGACTCCTACTTTTCCAACTGGATCAGCCAGCAGCTTCAGACATACATCCTTCTACCTGAGAATCATTCTGTTGCTGATATGGAAGATAAAATAGAGTCCGTTTTCAGTCCACACAAAAGCTCTGATGATGTCCGTGTGCTGAAATTGGAACAGCTCAAGCGGATGCATCTCTTTTCTGAGGTAACTACTACGGGCGACATCAAGACGATCTACATTTTTCTTGCTGTTGGACTGCTGATCATTCTGACCGCCTGCATCAATTTCATGAATCTGGCCACAGCGCGTTCTGCCGGAAGGGCCAAGGAAGTGGGGCTGCGGAAGGTTGTCGGAGCGATAAGGCGGCAGTTGATCAAACAGTTCATGGGAGAGACTCTGATATTCACTTTTATTTCTGTTTTGTTGGCTCTGATTCTCGTCTACGCCTTCCTCCCCGTTCTCAATTCAATGACAGGACAGGCTGTTGCGGTCAGCGATCTCGGGCGGTCCGGAATTCTTCTTGGTCTCCTCGGCATAGTCATTCTCGTCGGCCTTCTGTCCGGAAGTTACCCCTCCCTGTTTCTCTCCGGATTTCAGCCGGCCGCGGTATTGAAGGGAACGACAAGCTCAGGCACGAGAGGTGCGGGTTTCCGTAAAATCCTGGTCATCGGTCAGTTCAGCATCTCTATTATTCTCATCGCCTGCACTTTGATTCTCGGAAAACAGCTCCATTTCCTGCACAATAAGGATCTTGGTTTCAAAAAAGACCAGATTGTCGTCCTGAGAAATAACAGCCAGGAGCTGTTGAGCGATCTCCAGCCATTCAAAGAGGCCCTCCTTCAGAATCCAAAAATCACCGGAGTCTCGGGGTCCAACCAACTGCCAAGCTCCATAGGCATGTACAACAACGTCACCTGGGAAGGGGCTCAGGATGAAGAAGAAATCGAGCTGGTCTTCAATGAAATCGATTACGATTTTCTCGATACCTATGAAATTGAATTGGTCCAGGGCCGTAATTTCGACAGGAAATTCCCGGGGGACGACCGCCTGGCTTACCGGGCGCAGGGTTTCGACAACGCGGGTTCCTTGATTTTGAATGAGGAAGCAGCCCGGCGCATGAATTTTGACGATCCCATTGGGAAGCGAGTGATCCAGGTCTTCGGGGAGCGAAGGTATAGCTATACGGCCATTGGAGTGATCAAGGATTTTCATTTTACTTCGCTCCGCAATCTCATCCAGCCAATGAATTTCTTCCTCAGGAGTGGCGGATTCAGGTACATATCGATCAAACTGCAAACACAGGATGTCAGCGGTACTCTTGGCTATATCGAAGAGACTTGGAACAGAGTTGCGCCAGGCTTTCCTTTCGAGTCATTTTTTCTCGATACAGTCTTCGAAGAGCGCTATCGATCGGAAGAACGGCTGCAAAGTCTCTTCAGTTACTTCAGCCTGCTGGCGATTTTTATCGCCTGTCTCGGACTTTTCGGGCTGGCTTCCTTTGCCGCCGAGCAGCGGACAAAAGAGATCGGCATTCGAAAGGTTCTGGGGGCTTCTTCGAGCAGTGTCGTGCTTTTGCTTTCCAAGGAATTCACGTGGCTGGTGCTGATAGCCAATGTGATCGCCTTGCCCTTGGCCTATCTCATCATGAGCAGTTGGCTTCATGGGTATGCCTACAGGATCAACGTGAACAGTCATCTCCTGTTCTTCTTTTTGGCATCGGCGGCCGCGCTGGGGATCGCCTGGCTGACGGTTGGATTTCAGGCTGTTAAAGCGGCCATGTTCAATCCGGTCGACTCGTTGCGCTATGAATAGAGATTGAAGCCGAGTCCCTAAGGATTAGTGCCCGGATTTTTTTTTGCTGTCACCCTGATAAGAAGACTGGTGAGGGGGCTGACATTGATCGGAGAGATTGTCTATCTTTTTTTCCTATGATATAAGCAGAATAGCCCCCCAGGTCT